>CAJCIR010000033.1 GCA_903970425.1 Chlamydiota bacterium
AGATCGTTATTCCACGCTGAGCCAGTAGAGGCTGAAAAGATCCTAAACAGGGCTGCTGATACCGCACTTACCCGAGCTGCTCAACGATCTGTAGGTAATGCTGCCCAAATAATTGATGATACCGAAGAATTCCAAGAGACAGACTTTACGCCGCGTAAAGTTGAGCAAAAAGCCAACAAGCAAGACACTAACAAACGTAAAAAAGCTCATAAAGCCGAGCGACAGCGTAAGGCTAAAGCCCGAAAAAGAAAGTAGTTCGCTAAATTATGAAACACAGCGTTTCGGAATTAGTCTTAGATAACGGGATGCGTGGATTACTGGTTAATGTGCCAGACGCTAGTGTTATGACCGTAGAAATTAGCTTCCGGGCCGGAGAATACTTAGTGCCAGACGAAAAGTGGGAAACTCCCCATCTTATGGAACATATGCTACTAGGCGCTACCGAGTCCATACCTAAAGCTAGAGCTTTTCAGGCAGAGTTTGAGAAAAACGGGGCGTACAATAACGCATCCACTAGTTCGTATGACATTACTTATGAGGCTGAATGTGCTGATTTTGAGTGGGAGAGAATACTTAATCTAATGCTGATGGCTATTAGCAAACCACTGTTTTTGAAAGAAGAATTTACCGCAGAATTTGGAAATGTTCGAGAAGAGTTGGCGGCTAGATCAAACAATCACTTTAGGCACCTAAGTTTGGCCCTTCGCGAGGAATATGGTTTTCGAGCAAAAACTGATCAAGAGCGACTTGATCTTATGGATAACGTTACCCTTGAAGATATTCAGGAACATTATAAGAAGACTCACACTCTTTCCAACTTGCGTTTTGCTATAGCAGGCAAACTATCACCAAGTCGACAACAAATAATAAAAGGGCTTCTGGAAGGCCTCGATCTACCAAAAGGTAAGTCTAGGCCACAGCTTCCTACTGAACTACCAAAAAAGCTAACAAAACCTCTTTATATTCAAAATGACACAGTAGACACGATCTATTTTTACATCGACACGTTTTTAAAACGGCGCCTGACAGAACCTGAATCTGATGCCTTGGGTTTAGTTAACACGATGTTAACCGAGACGTTGTATTCAAAGATATTGGGAACGGCAAGGGAGAGGGGCTTGGTTTATGGCATGAGTTCAGGCTATGGGCAAGTACGAGACACCAGCGACTGGTGGTTTGGGACACAGGTCATGCCCAAGAACGCGAAGGCACTATTTCAAATCATAGTAGAGGAACTGAGTAAGGTATTCGACGGTGAACTGGCCACAGAAGATATAACAGCCGCCAAACAGTATGCATTGGGTCGTTTTCAACGAAGTGCGCAAACGGTCGGCGGGATCATGAGTGGTTATAGTGGTAGATACTTTTTCGACGGTGTCATTGAAGACTATTACCAGATACCGGAACGTATAAGAGCCATCGACAAAGACATTATTACGAGTGTTAGTAGGGCCATGTTTAAGGAAAAAATATGGGGTATCGGTGTCTTGGGAAGTTGCGGCGATGAATTTGTCCAAGATCTACGCAAGCAACTTATACCGCTTTGGCAGCCAAGCCCTAAAGCGTGAGATAATAGGGATATGCAGCCCCTACAAGAACGCGCCGATCAACTACGCGAAGCACTAGATGGTGCTATAAAGCAGATTAATCTTAAAGATCTTCAACAAGAGAGAGACAAACTCCAGAAAGAATCCCAGAATAGCGAGTTTTGGGCTAAATCAGATGATGCCCAAGCCACGATGCAGCAAATAGCCAAGCTAGATCGACGTATCCAACCTTGGCAGGACCTACACAGTGAACTTGGCGAAATACTTCAGTTAATCAATCTTCAAGATCCTTACCTAGAGACTGACCTGACGGAGCAATTAGCTTCACTAGAGAAGAGCTTTAACGAATTAAAAACCGAATTGAAGTTCATGGGACCCTATGACGACCACGACACGATCTTAAGTATTTTTGCTGGTGCGGGAGGGACTGACGCTCAAGATTGGACACAAATTTTACTCAGAATGTACGTTAGATGGGCGGAACGTCACCACTGTAAAATAGTAACTTTAACAGAGTCCGCAGGTGATGAAGCAGGTCTTAAGAGTGTAACTATCGAACTTGAAGGGGACTTTATGTATGCCAAGCTAAAGAGCGAACACGGGGTTCATCGATTAGTCCGTTTAAGCCCCTTTAATGCTAATCATCTAAGAGAGACAAGCTTTGCGAAAGTCGAAGTTTTCCCGAAAATAGATAAGCCTACCGAGCTGATTCTTGATGAAAAAGATCTCAAAATCGATGTATATAGAAGCGGTGGTCATGGTGGTCAGTCAGTTAATACTACGGACTCAGCCGTTCGAATTACACATATTCCGACCGGGATAACGGTTGCTATTCAAAATGAGCGCAGCCAACTACAAAATAAGGAAACGGCACTTACTCTACTGCGATCACGTCTTGCCCAACTGGAATTAGAACAGCATAAAGACAACGTCCGCGAACTGAAGGGTCCTAATCAGTCCGCGGAGTGGGGTAACCAAATTCGTTCTTACGTACTTCATCCGTATAAGCAGGTTAAGGATCTGAGAACTGGATATGAAACGAGTGACATTGATGGGGTGCTAGATGGAAATCTTGACCCGCTAATAGATGCTTATCTGGAAAATAATATCCAAGCATAAGAAATATTTACTTTGTTATAATGGACTGAGCTTATGATTTTATTGGACAGGGTAACTAAGACTTATAGCAAGCGCCACACAGCGCTTGATCGAATCAGTCTGCGCGTAGAACCAAAAGAATTCGTTATTGTTATTGGTCAGAGCGGAGCAGGTAAGACCACCCTGTTGCGCCTTTTAACCAGGGAAGAGAAGCCAACCTCGGGGAAAATCGTAGTTGGCGGCATCGACTACGATAAATTGAGCGACAAAGATATACCGCTATTGCGTAGAAAAATTGGTACAGTCTTCCAGGACTTCAAATTACTTCCCAATAAAACAGTCTTTGAAAATGTCGCTTTTGCTCTTGAAATCGTCGGTATAGGAGGTAGGGAAATACAAGCTACTGTACCCAAAGTCCTTGATATCGTTAACCTAAGTGAAAAAGCCAAGAATATGCCCTCGGAGCTATCAGGTGGCGAACGACAAAGAGTTGCCATTGCCAGGGCGGTTGTACGACAACCTAAAATACTGATTGCAGATGAGCCAACAGGTAACCTTGATCCTAAACACGCCTGGGATGTTATTAAAGTATTGGAGAAGATTAACCGGTTTGGAACAACGGTTCTACTTACCACACATAACCAAGAAATAGTTAATAAACTGAAACGAAGAGTGGTTACTCTGCAGGGCGGCAAAATCACAAGCGATCGGGCTAACGCAAGCTATAGGATATGAAAAAAAAGGTTATAACTCTTTTTCGCATAATTCGCGCGGGTCTAATAAACTTTGTTCGTAATCTGTCACTAGCAACGGCCGCGGTAGCTATTATGGTAGTTACTCTGACGATAGTTCTGTTTCTAGTTATCGCCAATGCCACCTTCACTAACACCATTGCCCAGCTAGATAGTAAGATCAATATCTCTGTCTATCTACTAGACTCGGATACACCTCAGCAAGTTAACACTCTTGAGCAGCAATTACGTGCTTTACCAAATGTTAGGAATGTAGGTTATGTTTCGAAGGATGAGGCTCTGGCTGAGTATAAGGCTGAGAACGCCAATAACACCCCTTTGCTCGAAGCAATTAGTGAAACAGGCAACCCATTGCCGGCCAGCGTTCAAATTGAGCCTAGAAACATTAGCCAGATCCAATCAATAAAGAATTTCTTGGATAAACCAGCCAACGTAGCTCTACAGGATCCCGAGGTAGGGAGTACCTACTCAGGCGATCGAAAAGTAGCCATAAATCAGATCGCCAAAACTACCAATCTGCTAAAAGAGGGAGGCATTATTGGCGTGGCGATCTTTGCGATTATCTCAGCGTTAATTATTTTCAACACTCTTAGAATGGCTATATTTAATCGACGTGACGAGATAACTATTATGCGACTGCTAGGGGCTACTACTTGGTATATAAGAGGTCCATTCGTGGTGGAGAGTATGTCCTACGGAGTTATCGCTGCGCTTATCTCAGTGCTATTCATTAAGGCTCTTTTTTCCACAGCATCTTCCACACTCCAGGCCAGCAGTTTTGGTCTGTTAAACATAAGTTATGCATATACTTACTTCACACAACACTTCTGGTTACTTTTGACGCTGCAACTAGGCGTTGGTATACTACTTGGAGCCGTCTCATCAATAATTGCTACCCGACGGTTCTTGAAATTCAAATCGCACAGGTAAATTTTCGATATAAATTGCCACACTGTGGACAACAAACAACCCCTGTTAGAAAAAACATAATCATCTTTACTGACGTTTGGAGGGTGTGGTATGATTGGCTTAGGTTTCTCTAAAAATAAAACCATGAAAAAGAATAGAAAGTCCTCACTTTGGCATTCTTTAACTAGCGCCGGATCTTTGGTCGTCGTTGGCTGTTTTGTTTTAGGCTCTGTTTCTCTGGCCCATGCCGATCAATATACTAATCAAATCAATAGTTTAAATTCACAAAATTCACAGGCTCAATCTAGCATTAATCAACTACAGTTACAGGCCTCGAGTTATCAAGATGCAATTAGTCAACTGCAGACACAGATTAACAGTATACAAGGTGCGATTACCGCAAGTGAGGCTCAACAAGCTACGCTTGACCAAGAAAGATCGGAAGAGCACACGT
>CAJCIR010000034.1 GCA_903970425.1 Chlamydiota bacterium
TGGCTATCAAACCAAATTGAGTGATGGTAGTACTTACGGAGAGGCCGCACTAATACCAACCTACTTATATTCCGATGTTGTAAAAAAGCTCCAGGCTAGTAATCTAGACATCCATTACCTATCCAACATCACTGGTCATGGATGGCGAAAAATAATGCGTGCAAATAGATCGTTTACTTATAGACTTCACACTATAACCCCGGTTCCTCCAATCTTTGATTTTATAGCCGAACAGACCAGTAACAACGAAAGCGATATGTATAGTAACTACAATATGGGGGCTGGTTATGCCGTATTTCTTCCTGCTGAGCAAGCAAAAAAGGCTCAGAAAATCATTGAAAAAGCTGGCCTTAAATCATGGTTAGCAGGCAGTGTAGATAAAGGGCCGAAGCAAGTTATTATTGAGCCAAAGAATATCATCTATAGCGAAGAAAGTTTGGCAGTGCGCGAATGAAAATATACAAAGGTATCAACGCATTATCTTCTTCCCAACAAAAGAAGTTGTTGAAACTTGCTAGACAAATTGATCCACATATTAAAAATCTCACGGCCGAGTATTTTCATTTCGTGGACAGCAAGTCTAGGTTATTGCTGGTCGAGACTAAGAAACTACAAGACTTACTTTCCTATGGCTCTGAGTTCATTACAAAACGTAGTGGCCAGCTTCTGCTAGTTATTCCACGACCTGGTACGATTTCACCGTGGTCGTCCAAGGCGACAGACATTATTAGAAACTCCGGGATTAAACAAGTAGCTAGAGTTGAGAGGGGGACAGCCTATTATATTGAATCAAGTAGATCAATCAACCGCGAAAAGCTTGCCACAATTTTTCATGACAGAATGACTGAGATCGTGGTTAACGATTCCAAAAAAGCTGCGGTCCTGTTTAGTGCCCACTCTCCTAAGCCGGTTCTAGAAGCTGATGTAAAGACTCGTGGAAAAGCAGCTTTGGTTGAATTAAATACTAAAGTTGGCTTGGCATTGCAGCCTGATGAGATTGACTATTTGCTTGAGGCCTATAAAAAATTGGATAGAAATCCGACAGATGCTGAATTAATGATGTTTGCGCAAATCAACTCTGAGCATTGCCGACATAAAATTTTTAACGCCGACTGGGTAATTGACGGAAAAGCACAATCAAAGAGCTTGTTTAAAATGATTAAAAATACCTACGAAAAGGGTGGCCAAGGAGTTCTATCGGCCTATAGCGATAACGCCGCAGTACTCAGAGGCCCAGCAATCCAGCATTTCTCGCCAGACCCAAAAACTAAGGTTTATTCCAATGCCTCCAATCACGCTAATTTAGTAATAAAAGTTGAGACCCACAATCACCCAACCGCAATAGCTCCAATCCCAGGAGCGGCAACCGGATCTGGCGGAGAAATCCGTGACGAGGGAGCAACCGGACGTGGCGCAAGACCAAAGATGGGTCTAACCGGATTCTCTTTATCAAACCTACATATACCGCGCAACAAACAACCCTGGGAACACAGTTATGGAGTGCCGTCTAGAATTTCAATGCCGCTTGACATAATAATTGATGGTCCGCTGGGCGGGGCAGCATTTAATAATGAGTTTGGGCGCCCCAACGTGTCGGGCTACTTTCGGACCTTTGAAACTGAGAGTGGTGGTGAACACTGGGGTTACCATAAACCAATTATGGTCGCCGGTGGCCTTGGCAATATCGACAACGAGCAAGTTAAAAAGCTGCGCTTGCCGGTCGGTTCTCTAATAATAGTACTCGGCGGTCCCTCAATGCTTATAGGTTTAGGTGGAGGTGCAGCGTCCAGTATGCAGGCTGGAAAAAGCGAAGAAGATCTAGATTTTGCCTCAGTGCAAAGGGCTAACGCAGAACTCCAAAGACGGGCTCAAGAAATTATAAATTACTGTGCTAGCAAAGGTTCCAAGAATCCGGTCATTTCGATTCATGACGTGGGTGCCGGCGGTTTGTCGAACGCCCTACCCGAATTGATTCATGACTCAAGTCGCGGTGCTAAGTTTGAACTCAGAGACATTCCCAATGCCGAGACTGGTATGTCGCCCATGGAAGTATGGTGCAATGAATCTCAGGAGCGCTATGTCCTTGCGATAGCTCCAAAGGATCTGAGCAGTTTTGAAGTAGCTTGTAGTAGAGAACGTTGCCCGTTCGCAGTAGTCGGCAGAACTACCGAGGAGCAAAGATTAGTGGTTCACGATAGATTATTTAAGAATAATCCTGTCGACCTCCCAATGGACGTTTTGTTTGGTAAACCGCCAAAAATGACACGTAGTTTCAATCGAAAAAAACGAAAAGCTAACAAGTTTGTTAGCGGCACAATCAAGTTTGGTGATGCTGTTGAGCGGGTCCTGCGTTTCCCAGCAGTTGCCAGTAAGAAATTTCTGATTACTATCGGCGATCGAAACGTAGGAGGATTAACGGTGCGTGATCAAATGGTTGGACCTTGGCAAGTACCGGTTAGTGATGTTGCCGTAACTTCGAGTAGTTTTGGCAGCCGAAGTGGTGAGGCCATGACCATGGGGGAGAAAGCACCACTTGCTATGATTAGTCCGCCTGCCTCAGCTAGAATGGCTATTGGTGAAGCGCTAACCAACATAGCAGCCGCTAAGATCAACAAGTTATCAGATGTTAAGTTATCAGCAAACTGGATGGCAGCAGCCGGGTATAAGACCCAGGATCAGAGTCTGTACGATGCTGTTAAAGCAATTGGAGAAGATTTCTGCCCAAGTCTAGGACTTACTATCCCGGTAGGCAAAGATTCTCTTAGTATGAGAACCGTTTGGCGAGAGGCTGGAAAAAATAAATCTGTGTCGTCACCCTTATCGGTTGTCATCACTGCCTTTGCCCCGGTTTCGGCAGTCGAGAAAACTCTAACTCCGCAACTCATTGACGAAAAAGATAGCTCACTAATATTAGTGGATCTAGGTGAGGGTAAAAACCGATTGGGCGGCTCGGCGCTAGCCCAAGTCTACTCAAAGTTGGGTGATGATTGCCCAGACGCAAATGCTAAACTGTTGAGAAAATTCTTTGAATCAATCCAGGACTTAAATAAAACAAAACAAATTTTGTCCTATCATGATCGTTCCGACGGGGGACTGTTTATAACATTGTGCGAAATGATGTTTGCTTCCCGACTTGGTATAAACATTAATCTAGATCCTATTGAGGGAAAAGCCCTGGATGTTCTGTTTAATGAAGAGCTCGGGGCGGTAATTCAGGTAAGCAGCATTGACAAGGCAAAGGTACTAAGCTTACTACGCAAAGCACTTGGCAAGAACGTTTACGATATCGGGACGCTCGGCAGCGAGCAGGTTCTCAATATACACAAAGACAGTAAGCTAATTTATTCTGGTTCACGGAGCAAACTTGAAAGCTCGTGGGCAGAGACTAGTTTTAATATTCAGTCATTACGCGATAATGCTGATACCTCCAAATCAGAATTTAAAAAGATTAGTGACAATAACGACCCTGGGCTCTCAGCTACTGCAACTTTTAAATCAAGCTCAACCCGATACACAAAACGTCCTAAGGTTGTGATACTAAGAGAGCAAGGAGTCAACGGACATATCGAGATGGCGGCAGCATTTGATAAGGCCGGATTTAATTGTGTCGATGTCCATCTAACCGACATTGCGGGCGGCCGCATTTCATTAGATAACTTTGTAGGCCTGATAGTATGCGGAGGATTCTCATATGGAGATGTGCTGGGAGCCGGTGAAGGGATGGCAAAATCAATTTTACTCAATAACAAGTTACGCTCAACCTTTAAGAAATTCTTTGAGCGAAAAGATACGTTTTCGTTGGGTGTTTGTAATGGCTGCCAGACGCTTTCGGGCTTAAAGAGCTTGATACCAGGCACCGATCACTGGCCGACCTTCAAAGCAAATACCTCAGAAAGATTTGAAGCACGTTTGGTTATGGTAAAAATAGTCGAGTCTCCCTCAATATTCTTCAAAGATATGGAGGGATCCCATCTGCCAATTCCGGTTGCCCACGGCGAAGGCCGAGCAGTATTTAGCAGCAATAAAAACACGGCTGTAGCTCTTGGAAATAACCTAATACCGCTTCAGTACATTGATAACTATGGAAAAATGACCGAGTCTTATCCGCAAAATCCCAACGGCTCGATCTATGGTGTGGCGTCATTAACTAGCAAGGACGGACGTTCAACGATTCTAATGCCTCATCCCGAGCGTGCTTTTTTGAGGGATCAATTTTCCTATTATCCAAAGACTACAAAGTTGGATGGACCTTGGTTTAAGATCTTCCAAAATGCCCGAGACTGGGTAGGTTAAACATCCACTTTTAATTGCTGCAAGCCCGTGGGTCCCAAGCCGATAGAGCCTGTGTTGCTGATGAAGCTGGTTCGAGACCAGTTGCCGCAGTAGTAGCTGCTGGTGCGCTTGAAGATGGACTGGAACTTTTTGGATAACTAGGAGCGGAAGCTGATTGAGTGCTGGCAGGGGCATTAACAGCTAGTCCAGTTCCAGTTAATACAGTAACGACAGCTCCACTTTGCACCGCACTAGAATTCTGGGAGAGTATCACTGGGCCAGTCAATTGTCGGGCGACGGCTTCGGCGTCCGCTTCAGTAGCTGGGCTAGCGTAATTAACAACTGTCTCAACAGCCTGAGAACTGAGCGGTGTTGTTGTTTGTGCCTGTCCAACTATCTTAAAGCCTAGTGCTGATAGGGCAGTAGACGTTTGGGTGGCTTGGTCAGGCGTGCCGCTACCATTGGAAATACTGACACTAACAGAAGGCGGACTTGGGAGAGTTTTACCAGTCATGGTGTCTATGTTGTTGGCCTCACCCAAGAACTGATTAATAATTTGTTGGTCAGTAGATTCTGCTGGAAAAACAACGTCGCCATAATTTGTGCCGCCGTAGTCGTAGCTCCCAAATGACGTCGTGGAAATTGGCAGTGTATATTGGGGTACGTTATTGATGTTGACGGAGTGAAACTCTTCGGCCAGTTGCAGCATTGCATCAGTAGATAGTCCAGAATCTACCTGAACCTGAGGCGCGATGGCATCAATTAACTTCTGGTCAGTAATCGGATTACCCAGGCCTTTGCCAGAAACGGTGCTAGCCAGAACCCTCAGGAACTCATGTGTTCGAGCAATTCTAGCGATATCACTTTCGGGTTCTTGCGGCCAATAATATACATCTGAAGTATGCAGTGATGGCGGATCATATTGTAGGTGTCGTGCTCGAACTACCTGCAGGGCTTCAACACCATTTAGCACCTGACAGCCTGGTGTCTTTATGTCCAAATACGACTCTGAGTCATATACCGGCATCGGGAAGTCCATTTTAATTCCACCAACTGCGTTTACGATATTTACAAACCCATCAAAGCCTACCTCAGCATAATGTTGAATTGGTATCCCGAAATCTTCTTGGATGGCATTCACTAGCTGAGTTGGGCCTTGGTAAAGCGCCGCGTCAATTTTGAATGCTTCATCACCAGAGCGAGCGTTGGGAACGAAGGTATCTCGTGGTATAGACAATAAACTAACTGTTTTGCTGCTGGGGACAATATGAACAATGAAAATAATGTCGCTGTTAACGCCAGTTACACCCTGGGAGCAGAATCCCCATTGAGCGTTTTGAACAGTTAGATTACAGCGATTGGTAGATCCTGCAACTAAGATGTTTTCGGCACCTCCAACGGAAGCCGTTAGATTACCAACAGCTAAGTGATTGACCTTATGATCTAACTGCCATGCATCCCATCCACCAAGACCAATAGCAACCAGTAAGACCAAGGGAACAAAGGTTAAAACTCTACGTTTCCAAGACCATTTATTGCCTCGGTGTTTCCAAAATTGGCAAAACTTTTTCTTGGATTTTTGTCGTTCTACAAAACGCTGGCGTGGTTGTGACGAACCAGCCCCAGCAATTGTGGTATTAAGCATCGATTTAGGTTGATGCTCGGAGGACATAGCTTGATCAGAGAGAGGATTAACACCATTCTTGGGGGCGTCTTGATTAGCAGCTGGGGGTTCCGGAAAAACAACAGGCATCCTATGTGGATGAATAGCCTGTCGGTGTTGGTCAAGGCCTGGGCGCATAAAGCCGTCAATACTCTTGTAATTCAGCCGTCTTGGTCTGTTGTGTTTATTTTCTGCCATATAAAACCATAGCATTTTACCATAAGTGGATCAGTGCTGATGGATTAGGAATGATTTTTTGCTTTCAGGTTACAGGGCTCACTTTTCCACAGATTTAACCACAGCTTATTTCGCTACTGCTTGCATAACTATGTTGCTAGGAATAAAGTAGATTCTACCATCGTGAGGTGGTGATTACCGCAAGGTAATCATGGATCTATCAGCAATGATTTATCCATACAATAAGGAGCCCCTCAAAAGGCTCCTTTTTGTTTTATACGGAAGTGATCCTTCGCCGAATTCGGTTTTCATAGAAGGCATAAATTTCTAGGTTTTGACGTGATCTATTCCAAATCATTGGTTTTCTAGCCTGAAGGTCAGCGTGAAGAGGGACCT
>CAJCIR010000035.1 GCA_903970425.1 Chlamydiota bacterium
TAATTATTAGATATCGTAAATCCATTATCGCCGGTGTCCGCCCACACCCCAACATCGTAGTTACCATGGACGTAATTATTTTCAACTGTTCCGCCATTTACTTCCCAGAACTTACCGCCGCCCCCACAACCACAACCGTCAAATGCACCGCCCCCACAGTTAGATGGTCGGCTAGCTGTGGGTACAGGATTTGGAGAGACTGCTTCCCAGTTACATGTATTGTTATAGGATATTTCATTATTGGTAAGCGTTATATTGTCCGGTCCACCAGTCAGTGGATCAACTTGAGTTGCACTATAGGCGCTGAAACCGTATTCACCATTTTCTGTTAAACAATTATCGGAAGCAACATCGTTGCTACCTAAGAATAATCCAGCCCCTGGGACATTATCTTGGACGGTGTTGTACTTGAACGTCCAGTTAGTGCCAGCATTTTGATTAATCGCCCCAGAGCCTCCAGGGGGAGTGAAGTTCTCAATTGTCAGATACTCGATGGCCACATCAGTTACCCATGGTGCTTGATATGATGCCGTAAAAGCAAAGTCATTAACGTTTTGGCCGGAGAGGACAGCGCCTGGAGCGCCTATGTATGTATCTCCCTGACCAGGATCTATCTGGCCGTACTGGCTAGTCCCTAAAGTATGAACTCCTGGAGCAAACCAATAAGTCGTATTAGGAGTATTCATAGAAAGTGAGCTATTATCGCCTGCGGCAACTGTCACTGCACCACTCGGGGCAGCGCTAGGTCCATTTAATATATTGCTATCACCACAAATTTCTGCACTCGGAGTGGTTGGAGCACTCGCTGTTGTACAGCTAGAGCCCCCGAAGGATACAGCGTGGCCGTTACTGGCTGAACTATCATTTATTATGCAAGCTTTGCCGGTTATAGTACCGGTGCTAGACTGTGCGCTAGCGTAGGGACTTTGGGCGTGCGAATTAGAGATCAAGTGTACGCCAACGAGAGCAACAAGGACTATGACGACAACACCTACTAAAGTCTGTCCTCTTCTACCTAATAACTTTATGAAACTTGTTGGGGAGAATTTCTGTAAATAAGTCTTTATATGAAGCACTATTGACGTCCCAATAACATGCCTAAGTCTTAGCATTAGTATTATTAAAAGTAACTAGAACTTGCTCACTAACAAAAAGTCATTGGTATATCCTACAGACTGAGCTTAAAACACATTAGCAAATTCTATGTAATTAGATTGACAACCTAACAAGCTTATGGTAGTATTAATACTACCAATCTAAGTCAAAACAAAAAATGAATGAATTAACAAAGCCACCAATAGATGTCTCAGTCGGACCCGATTTTCATGCCGACCAACGGATACATCCTCGCATACCAGGGTCTACTCTACGAAAAAGTATAGCCGAGACTGCACTTAACGAACCCATTCAGGAACCTTTTACAGGTCACGACATAATGGTGGGCGGAGAGGCCTACGAGACTGACTTACCCGAGGGAGTCAATCCATTTTCTGAAGACGGGCACATAGATCCTAAAAAAATGGATGAACTCGCAGCAGGTAATTTTACCCTCATCTCAAAAGGAGGCGAAAGCGATCTATATGATTCCGGACCCGATCGAAAAATTTCAGTTAGAAAAACGGACGCCGGCAAAGTTATCGGTAACGGAGCATTCCAATATTATTGGGAAATAGGTCCTGGTAAGACTGGTAGACTCATGGAGTCACTAGGATTCGAAGTAAACGACTCTACAGAAAATGATTTCGTGACTGGAGTCCCGACTCCTGAGACTTTGGTTAAAGTATCTGCTCAACACGGGGTAGCCATAGAGTTAATAAGAGGCGATGAACACTATGTTGATGGGCCAACTTATCTCGGCGCGTTTAAAGCTGGTAAATATCCCGTATCACTAGGCACTGAATCGGCTTATAGACATGATACCGAGGATGACCACATAACAGCGATGGTACTTGGAAAAGAACCTCTTAGAGATGCATTAGCTGAGGCTGCTGACAAGGCATTGGGAAGTGGTGACAGAAAGCGGATTGACATGGCAGCTCAAGACATAGATACCTTTACAGCAACTCTTCGATCAATAGTGTCTCCAGGTATCTTGCTAGGGGAAGCTTACGGTCGCCAATCAGGACGAAGAACATTGCTTCAGTATGGTGAAAGACTTGGCATTTCCGAAGATACAGTATCAACAATCTTGAGCACAGCTCAGGCAACTGCCCGAGAACTCGGCATTGAAGTTAAAGAATTAGACTGATCTAATACGGATTTACAGACTATAAAATAATTGTTGTGCGCTTGGTGGGTTTCGAGCCTGCTAGCAATGGTCTCACGCCGTTAACCTTTCGGAGAAGGACATATTCTTAAGGTATACTAGAACATGTGAGTGAGGCTAAGGACCGCAAAAAACTAGCCATTATTGATGGCAAAAGTGTTTTCTACCGTGGGTACTTTGCCATGCCTAATTTATCTACTAAAGAGGGCACCCCCACTGGTGGGGTATACGGCTTCGCAGTTATGGCTCTGGAAGTCATCAAGCGACTAAAGCCTGATTACGTAGCTGTCGCCTGGGATAAGCCCAAGACCAATATTCGTAAGCGTGTGGAGATGTATCCTGAGTACAAAGCCGGACGCAAACCGCCACCTCCAGATTTCTATGCCCAAATTCCAATCCTGCAGGAACTACTTCAAGCCTTTGGCTGGCCGCTCTATGAATTGGATGACTACGAAGCCGACGACATTATGGGGACGCTGGCTACACAAGCTAAAGACAGGGATATAGAAACCCTATTGATCACTAGTGACATGGATGTACTGCAGCTAGTTAACTCTCATACCAAAGCTTATCTGTTAAAAACAGGCTTAAGTAATATTGAGCTGTATAGTCCGGAGAGCTTCACGGCCAAATACGGTCTAGATCCCAGCCAATTCCTTGATCTAAAGGCCCTCAAGGGCGATAGCAGCGATAATATCCCCGGTGTTCCAGGTATTGGCGAGAAAACTGCCATAGAGCTCCTAAAAGACCATAAAACGCTAGACGGGGTCTATGACAACCTTGATCTAATCAAAGAAAGTGTCCGAAAGAAGCTGGAAAACGGAAAAGATCTGGCCTACCTGAGTAAAAAACTTGCCGCTATTTGGCTAGATGCTCCGGTAAAACTTAATTTGAAAGAAGTAGATGGAACCAAAGCCGATCCCGAGAAGATCCGGGGTATGCTTCAGAAGCTGGAGTTTAGAAGTTTACTACGCCAGCTACCTCAGATAATGCAGATCCAAAACGATGAAGAGGTATCCAATAAGTTTGACGGTGAATTAAACTTGCCAAAAGCCGTAACGATAAGCTCCGTAGCCGAACTAAACAGCGTAGATTTTGGCTCTTTCGACAAAGCTATTGTCTATAGTCGCAGCGCTGGTAAGCATGGCAGGAACACTACCCAATTGTTCATTAGTACTGATCCGAAGCAGGTGTATTGCTTTGATGTTACGAAGTTAGAGCAAGAAGCCCTAAAGAAGAAACTATCGCCACTTTTACAGAATTCGAAAATCGGTAAGGTTGGCTATGATATAAAATCATCAATTAAATCTTGTTTGAGTCTGGGAATTGATCTTGATCCGGTGGGCCACGACGTCCTTGTTGCTGCGTTTGTACTCAATAGTTTACGTCGTGAGCAAACTCTAACAGAGTTGGCGACAGCTGATCTGGGATATGAAGGTTCATCACTAGAAGATCTAAGTGACGAGGAATTACTCCAAAGAGCTCCCGAGGTAATAGCCATAATTCGAGGATTATATGAAAAACAGGCTAAGGAACTGGCTGCGGTTCCCAAGTTTCCGGAGCTGGTTAGTAAAATAGAGTGGCCGATTATACCCGTTTTGGCTCATATGGAATACGAGGGTATAGAACTTGATGTTGACTATCTAGCTAAGTTTTCAGTAGAAATCGATGATCTAATTTCTGATCTTGAACAACAAATATATGGACATGCCAATCAAGAATTTAATATTAGTTCACCATCTCAATTGGCTGAGATCTTATTCGAAAAACTTCAATTACCTAAAGCGGGCATAAAGCGGGGCAAGACCGGCTATAGCACAGCAGCCAGGGAACTAGACAAACTCCGCGGTGCACATCCCATTGTGGATCTTATTACACAATATCGGGAAGTCACTAAACTTAAAAACACCTATATCGATGCTTTGCCTAAACTAGTCGATGAGAATAATCGTTTGCACACTACCTTTAACCTAACCATTGCCCAGACTGGTCGTCTTAGCTCAACTGATCCTAACTTGCAGAACATACCGGTTAGGACAGATCTAGGGCGAAGGATTCGCACGGCCTTTGTGGCTGGACCCGGGAAAGTATTGGTCAGTGCCGATTACTCTCAGTTTGAATTACGTCTTGCAGCCTATCTGTCTGATGACAAACAACTTATCGAGCAATTTAATAAGGACGTGGACGTTCATACAGCCACCGCTGCACTGGTTTATGGTCGTCAAGAAGAAGATGTTACCAAGAATATGCGCCGTGATGCGAAGGTAGTTAACTTTGGTATTATGTATGGCCTTGGTCCTCATGGACTAACCCAAGCAACTGGGATGAACTACGAACAGGCCAAGCACTTTATTGATAGATATTTTGAAGTCCGCCCCAAACTGCTGGGCTACATAGATTCAGTCAAGGAAAGAGCTAGCAAAGACGGATACGTTGAAACTCTATTTGGTAGACGACGTCCAACTCCAGATATTCACTCGTCTAACTTTGCAGTTCGTGAAGCAGCTAATCGGGCCGCGGTTAATATGCCGTTTCAGGGTACGGCGGCGGACATTATGAAACTTGCCATGATTGCTGTTGATAAAGAACTCAAAGATAGCGATAGCGAAGTTCTGTTACAGATACACGACTCAATTCTTGTGGAGTGCCCAGAAAAGATCGGAGAGAGCGTAGCAAAGTTACTGAAGAAGACCATGGAAGACGTTTACAAACTGTCCATTAAGCTAACTGTAGATACAGTGATTGGTAAAAATTGGGGAGAGTTGTGAGCGAACAAATATTTCATATCGGCGTAAAAGGGCTGATACGCAATAAGCAGGGCGAGTTTCTATTATTAAATATTGATCCTTCTAGGCTGCTGAAGGAAAAAACCAGCACCTGGGATATACCCGGTGGCCGCATGGAAGCTGGCGAGAGCTTTGAGACGACTCTGGCTAGAGAGATTAAGGAAGAGTTAGATGTTAGCTATGATACAAAACCAGATTTTTTCGGTACGATACTCACTAGACTTCAAATACCTACAGATCGCGGAAAGGTGGCTCTGGTACTGATGCTCTATCTGCTTACTATCCCTGATAATGCAAAAATCAAATTAAGTCACGAACACGTTAGTTATGAGTGGGTAGACTTGGAAACCGCAATCGAAAGGCTAAAGGACAAGTACTCCGAATCCTTTGCTCGGCAGATGCGAAAGGGTGTTACCGACAGGCATCATAAGAAGTTGGTACGAGACAACATACCAGAAATTATTCGTGCCGATAATCACGAACCTATTATTCGTATCTTGAGTGACGATGAGTATAAAACAGAGCTTGTTAATAAACTGAGTGAGGAACTTAAAGAGTTTAGTCTGGATTCTTCTATAGAAGAACTAGCTGATATTGCCGAAGTAGCCGACGCTCTTCGTGAAAGTATTGGGAAGTCTGCTGAAGAATTAGAGGAAGCTAGACGCATAAAGAACAAAAGGAATGGAGCCTTTAAGAATAAAATTTATCTCGAGGGCGTTAAATAAACGAGAATACTTTATGAGCGATGTCGAGCAAAGACCTAATTCACCGGACGGTGGCACGCTAATGGGTGAGGCTACCGGACTTTTTCTTAGATACCCAAACTTAGTTGCAGTTGACTTGGAGCTCGAAAGAGACTGGGGGGTTGATGACCTCCGAATCTTTGATGATCTTTTTCTGGGCGGGCTAATTGTGACTTCGGAAGGCAGATTTACAGAGGAAATTGAAATCTGGAACCATAGTAATAGTGAAGACGGCACAATCATTGATATATGCTTTGGCACTACTGATGACAGCTGCATAATAACTGCTAACGGAGCTTTTGATCCCGAGAGCGGTAAAAGACTCGACGCGGACCGAATTGAAGAAATGAAATATTGGCTTAAACAGTCTCATTGGAGCAGAGCACGATCACAAATAGCGGCGGAAAGAAAACTTAGGGGCTAAGCTGTTAGGGTATTGCAAAATCTGTCTGTATATGATATTATAATCTGACTAAAAGAGACGGATTATGCGATATTTTGTTGGATTCTTAATTTTCATCGGCCTATTTATCCTGGCCTTTATTCTTATATTCCATCACAGTAGCCACTCGACTGCTGCTAAGCCAATAGTCTTGGGCAACTATGCTAATACCAATACCGTGGTTCAGTTTACTATTGATGGCCCGGTTGTCTACGACTCCTCACACAATGAGATCCAAATAACTGTTGGTCAATACCAGAACACCCTTAATATTATTCAGGGTTACCAAGGTAACGTCGTAAAAAGCGAAAATTTCCCCAATAACGAGCCGGCCTACAACGTGTTTCTAAACGCCTTACAGATAGCTGGTTTTACCAAGAGCCAAAAGTTTAATTATCCATCTACCGGCGCTTGTGCAACCGGCGATGTTTATCACCTATCAGTTATCGATGATTTTGGAACCAATATTCAAGATTTGTGGGCGACTACTTGTGGTAACGAGGGGACATTTGGCGGTGTAGTATCCCCAATCCAGAATCTATTTGAGGCTCAAATACCTAATTACAATAAAGAGACAGCTGGCGTACAAGTCTTAGCGCAGGGGCAACCCCAACCAGCATTCTAGTCTAGCCGATTCTAAAGCTTAGTCTTTTGCTAAGTCCACAGGCTTCGATAATCTGTGGGCCATGTAGTCGTAGAGTGTTGGCTAGTGAGGCGCTTGCTACGCTCACTACGATTATGTCGTCTCGTATAGACACATTTATATCAGCCTGAAACTTGTCTCTCACATAGTTTTTTATAGCTACCAACTCTGGTGGTTCGTGAAAGTCTCTCTTTTGTAATATGTCTGCAAGGTCGCCCATTCTGAGAGTCATTATAGCTGATACAATAGATCTACTATGCCAGAATTACCCGAGGTTGAAACGGTAAGGATTGGCTTAAATCGATTGTTACCTGGGAAAAAAGTGGGGCAGGTATGGCACGATTGGGCCAAAAGCTTTCCTAATGCGCAACAAGATGTTGCAAAGTTTTTGGTGGGGGCGACTATCGAGCAAGTTGAGCGACGAGCCAAGGTTTTGCTCATTAATCTGGACACCAAATACACTTTAGTTATCCATTTAAAAATGACTGGGCAGTTAGTTTATCGTGGTGAACAAAACTTTGGTGCCGGACATCCTAATGATTCGCTGGTCGGATCACTACCCGATAAATCGACGCGTGTGATCCTTACATTCACGGATAAGAGCAAGCTGTTCTTCAACGATCAGCGAAAGTTTGGATGGGTTAGATTGTTGCCGACGTCTGAAGTACCAAATATCGATTTTATGAAAAAACTAGGGCCTGAACCGCTCAGTGAAGACTTTACCTTAAAAATCTTTAGCGACCGTTTAGCGCGCCGCCACAGTAGTGCTATAAAAGCTGTTTTATTGGATCAGACGGTAATTGCTGGGGTGGGAAATATCTATGCTGATGAGAGTCTGTGGGCAGCAAAAATTCATCCGGCGACAACTGTTCAAAAAGTTTCTAAGGCCAAGCTCAAGAGCCTATTTGAAGCCCTACAAGCAGTGTTGAGATTAAGTATTGAGCTAGGTGGTTCCAGTGATAGGAACTACGTCAACGCTGAGGGTAAGAAGGGTAGTTATCTGGGTTTTGCTAAAGTCTTTCGGCATGAGGGACAACCATGTCCGCGTTGCGGAACAATTATAATAAAGATTAGAGTGGCTGGACGGGGCACCCATATTTGTCCCCGCGAACAGAGGTTAATTAAGTAAATGATTACGACTATAACTGGTTCCAATGACTTTGCTATGCTCACTGAGCTCAGTAAACGTATTGCTGAGGCAAGAAAGGCCTACGGCGACATGGCAATAGAACGTCTAGATGGTTCAGAGGTTGATTATGAAAGGCTCCATGAAGCCGTGCAGAGTCTACCGTTTCTAAGTGAACGGAAACTGGTGGTGCTGGATACGCCGAGTCAGAGCAAAAAATTTAATGAACAAATTGATGCATTACTAGAAAGCGTCAGCGATAGCGTTGACGTCATCATTAATGAACCCAAGCTAGACAAAAGATCGAGCTATTATAAGACTCTAAAAAAAGAAACGGATTTTCAGGAGTTCAATGAGTTAGATGGAAGTGCTCTGGGTAACTGGGCAGTTTCATATGTGGCTCAATTGGGAGGGAAGTTAAGTTTGGGTAACGCCAACTTCTTGATCAGCAGAGTCGGCGCTAGCCAGCAACTTTTGAAAAACGAGCTTGATAAATTATTTTTATATCAGCCAGAGATTACCCGAGAGACCATCGAACTGCTTAGTGAAGAGACACCTCAAAGCAGTATCTTTGAACTCCTTGACGCAGCACTTCGAGGCGATTTAAGTGAAACAACTCGTCTATACAAGGAACAACGGGCCCTGAAAGTTGAGCCCCAACAGATAATTGCTATGCTAGCTTGGCAACTACATATTCTGGCGTTGGTCAAGACGGCAGGCGAGCGATCAGCTGAGACTATATCCAGTGACGCTAAGTTAAGCCCATTCGTAGTTAGAAAGTGCCTGGGACTGGTTAGACAAATTAGTTTTGAGCAATTGAAGCAAATGGTAAGCAATGCCCTGAATCTTGATGTTCGGCTTAAAACTGAGAGTCTAGACCCCGATGAATCACTACAGTATTACTTATTAACAATAAGAAACTAAGATTTCTTCTTGGTAGCTGGCTTTTTAGTGGTTTTCTTAGGCGCTGCTTTCTTAACGACAGTCTTTTTGGCTGTACTAGCAGCTTTAGCGCGAGCAGCTAACTGCTTTTGCTGACGAGCGGCCTTGTTCTTGTGTATGACATGCTTTTTAGCAGCCTTACCAATTGTGCTCTGAGCTTTAGAGTGAGATTCGGCGACTTTGGTACCAGTGGTGACACTCTTATGAAAAGCTTTTAGAGCAGTTTTCAGGGTTCGTTTGGTTTTGTGATTGCGAACAGCTGCTTTTTGAGCAACTTTGACACGCTTCTTGGCGGACTTGATTATGGGCATTATCTAACTCTTTCGTTTAATCTATACAAACGTCAACTATACAAAAGAGGTGGGCAACTTGTAAAGAACCAACACTAAAATGCTCGACAACCACTAGCATCTATGATAGGTTAGAGTCAGATATTCTAAAATACAAAAGAAACAATGGATAACCAGACTCAGGTAAATCAAACACAAACACCTGTCGTGTCGCCGCAACCACCGCAGCTCCCTATCCAGGCGCCCCCATTACAGCAGCAAGCACCGTTTGAGTCACAACCACTTCAACAGATTCAGCCCCAAACCACACCACCGCAAATGAATCCCAGACAACAGGTAGCTGCTCGTATTAAGCAGTCTAATAACGTCTTAGTCACAGTAAACGCTAATCCAAATGTTGATGAGCTAGCAGCTTGTATTGGTTTAACGCTTATTTTGAATAAACTAGGTAAACACGCTACCGCGGTATTTAGCGGTACAGTGCCGCCTATTATGGAATTCTTGGAGCCAGAGAAGACCATAGAGAAGAACACCGATAGCCTACGTGATTTCATTATTGCTCTAGATAAAGCCAAGGCTGATAAGCTACGTTATAAAGTCGAAGACAAGGTCGTAAAGATCTTCATTACTCCTTATCGCACCTCAATTAGTGAGAAGGATCTGGAATTTAGTCAGGGTGACCTGAACGTTGACGTAGTAGTTGCTCTAGGTGTCCGACAACAGCAAGAATTAGACCAGGCAATTACTGCACACGGCAGAATCTTACACGACGCTACTATTATATCTGTTAACAACACTCCAGAGCAGATTAATCTAGGAGCTATTAACTGGCAGGACACAACGATAAGTAGTCTATCCGAGCTAGTAACATCACTGGCTGGTGAGTTGGGCGGCAGGGAATTAATTGATAGCCAGACAGCTACAGCACTTCTAACTGGTATAGTGGCCGTTACCAAACGATTTAGTAATAGTAAAACTTCTCCTCAGACTATGAGTGCTAGCGCAATTCTCATGGCAGCAGGCGCTAACCAACAATTGGTTGCCACGAAGATGGAACCGCCGCCACCCCCACCACCGCCACCAACTCCAAAAGCGGCTCCGGTTCCTCCGCCAGTCACAGTTACGCTACCTGCGCCCGTAATTGACGGCACCTTGACCATTGATCACGGTGATAAAAAACCTGCACCGGCAGTTCCGCCAGATAGCGGTTTAACAGAAGAAGAGCGATTAGAGCAGATTCGCATCGATAATCAAGGCATGCTTCACAAGTTAGACGATGATAATACCCAGCCACCAGCAGGACCTTCAACGTCACCCACTAGCGACAGTACGCACTTTATGGCACAACCTCCCTCATCTCTAGAGGCTGCAGGTGGCCCTAACCCTGAATCCGATATGGACGCCTCACCCAGTGCGGACCTGGAGGGCGAAGATACACCCCCTCCACCAACGCCTCCACCTCTGCTAGATCATGATGGGGGAAATAGTCCTGAAAAAGTAGATGAAACACTGCAACAGATTGAAAAAGATGTAGATAGCCCTCACCTTACTGAAGCTGAAAAAGCTTCAGCAGATGTAGCTGCGGCTCGCAGTGCAGTCGATGCCCAATCTGATACGGTTATCGAACCAATAGCAGCCCTTAATGCTCAACCACTTGGCGCGGCTCTGCACCCTGATCCCAATAGTGCCCCAGCAACTCCTACAGGCGCTGATACTACAACCCCTCCACCGGTACCTCCTCCCATGATTCCACCTGTTATGCCCACCAACGACAATCAGAATCTATAGTATTCTGTCATTGAATGGATGGCATATTACTAGTCGACAAACCCGTCGGTTGGACATCATTTGATGTCGTGGCCAAAGTTCGTGGGATCTTAAAGGCCGGTGGTATTAGTAAACCAAAAGTAGGTCACAGCGGAACCCTGGACCCCTTGGCCACAGGTCTATTAGTGTTATTAATTGGCAGTTATACCAAACGAGCTGAGAGCCTTACCAAATTAGATAAAGTCTACGAAGGAACTATGCATTTGGGCGAGACCAGCTCAACGGCCGATAACGAAGGTGAGAAGACGCATGTCTCAGACCATAAACCTAATCTAGAGGAGTTAGAAAGAGTAATTCAGCAGTTTATAGGTGAGATAGATCAGATTCCTCCTGCCCACTCAGCTATTAAGATAAATGGACAACGTGCCTATAAATTAGTTCGCAGTGGTATAAATCCTGAACTAAAACCCCGTACTGTACACATTTATGGGCTTAGTGTAGAAAAGTACGCGTACCCGGATATACACTTTGTTGCTCACGTTAGCAGCGGGACATACATTCGCTCATTGGCAAGAGATATGGGCGAGAAGTTAGATACAGGGGCCTATCTTAGTGCCTTACGCCGTACCAAGATAGGTGATTTCTCGCTAAACGGCGCTATTGATATAAACAATCTAACTGCTGAGCAAATACACCAACATCTAATTATTTAACTAGCTATTGCAAAATTATCACGTTTATGGTAATATAGTATTATCTATGACAAATGTCGCCCCTAACGAGCGAATATCTCATAACCCTAACCAATTAAGTGAGGCTCTAGAGAGTCTAGTACATGAAAATCTCAGGAGGACTACAGGTTTTGCACGTTCTGTAAAAAGACCAGTGCAGTCTGAATTTTTTGGGTATCTGTGGCTTCTTGGAAAAGATGGTGTGCCAACCATGGAATTACCAACTAGTTGTGACGACGATAACAGAGCAATGCTTGATAAGGTTTACAGATTATCTCGGGCTAATATGGACGATGCAACTGTAGAAGTAAGAGATTTTCCAATCACTCAT
The DNA here is from genome assembly GCA_903970425.1 of Chlamydiota bacterium. GTDB lineage: Bacteria > Patescibacteriota > Saccharimonadia > Saccharimonadales > UBA4665 > CAJCIR01. Next base: position 12,068 of record CAJCIR010000035.1, read on the forward strand.
GGGTCTCACCAAATTACGCACATTCCATGTCCTCATGATTTTGAATTCATAGAACACTATTCAAAAGGTGTGAACCCTGATGGTAAACAATGGGAGATGTTTACTGCCGACTACAGTCCTGTTAAGCCTGAACTTCCAGAAGTAGCCCCGCTAACAGAGTAGCTCTAGATACGGTGCTGTATTGCTGGGCACTTGCTCAATTAACAGGAGTGTGCTATCTTGTAGCTAAGTATGATAACTCGTGAGAAGAAGCAGGCTTTAATAACTAGCTTGCAAACGCATAAAACTGATACTGGATCTGTAGCTGTACAGGTTAGTATTTTTACTGAACGCATCAAAGAACTTACTGAACACTTAAAGGTTTCAAAGAAGGACTTTGCTGCTAGGCGCGCTCTACTTCAATTAGTTGGAAACCGTCGTCGTTTGCTTAAATACCTCGCAGAACAAGATAGCGCTGCCTATCTAGAGCTCATTAAGAAACTCGGTCTGCGTAAATAGTGCCTAGGCTTTGGTGTCTTTGATAGTAAAGACTCAAAAGCTTGTGCAACTTAACAAAACAAGTTCAATCGATTTGTGGGCAAAGAACAGATATATAGGTGTCCTTAGATATGCACAAGGGGACTTTATCCTTATATTTGGACTGTGCTCATAAATCCTGATAGAACAAGAAAGGTAGACATACTAAACGTATGAGTCAAACCATTAATCCCTTAGGCAAAAAAATAATTTCAGTAAAAACCGAATTTTGTGGGCATACCCTAACTTTAGAAGTAAACAGGGTAGGCTTTCGTTCAACCGCTAGTGTCATGGCCCGCTACGGCGATACCGTAATACTGGCTACAGCCATGGTTAGCGCCAATTCCATGACCAACATGGACTACTTTCCGCTAAGTATAGATTATGAAGAGAAAATGTATGCAGCTGGAAAGATTAGCGGCAGCCGTTTTGTTAAGCGCGAAGGCCGTCCTAGCGACGAAGCAATACTTATTGGGCGACTGATTGATCGACCTATTCGTCCGCTGTGGCCTAAGGGTTACCGTAACGAAGTACAAGGCGTTGCTACAGTACTGAGCCTTGATCCAGACTTCCGACCAGACAGCATCGCAATGATTGCTCTATCGGCCGCTTTCATGCTCACTGGCGCTCCATTTGAGGGCCCTGTAGCTGGAATTCGAGTCGGTATGGCGGACGATAAACTTGTGGCTTTCGCATCTGCTGAGCAACTAGCTGATGGCAAACTCGACCTAGTAGTCGCTGGAACTAAGAGCGGAATCATGATGGTTGAAGCTGGCGCCAACGAAGTTAGCGAAGATCAAGTCGTGGAAGCCTTGGAATTTGCCCACAAAGCAATCCAGCCAGCAATTGAACTACAGGAAGAGCTAGTTAAAGCAGTGGGTGTTGAACCTCAAGAGTACTCACTGATAACTATTAGTGAAGAGATCCAAAAGCAGGTTAATGAGTGGCTAGAAGGCAAGATGGGCGCCAAACTCCGCGCTCCTTATGCTGAGAGACACGAGAAGATGCACGTACTACGCGGGGAAATGTTTGAACACTTCAAAGAGCAGCTTGGCGAGGAGCCCTTTGCCGAACTTAAAGGTGCTTACGAGGAAGCTTGGTCTGTAGCCGCTAACAAGGATGTTCGTAAGGGTATTGTTGAGGACGGCGTACGTCCTGATGGCCGAAAATTCACCGAAATTAGACCACTCAGCTCTGAAGTTGGTATTTTGCCAAGAGCCCATGGCTCAAGTTTGTTTACTCGTGGTATGACTCAGGCTTTGAATGTTGTTACGCTTGCTCCACTAAGCTTTGTCCAAGTAATCGATACTATGGAAAAAGAAGGCGAGAAGCGCTACATGCACCACTACAATGCTCCTGGCTATACTGTTGGAGAGATTAAGCGCCTAGGTAGCCCAGGTCGCCGCGAAATCGGCCACAGTGCCCTTGCTGAGAGAGCTCTTCTACCGGTTATCCCAGATGAAGCAACCTTCCCATATGCGATTCGATCAGTTACCGAAATTATGAGCCAGCACGGTAGTACTAGTCAGGCAGCAGTTTGCTCTAGTTGTTTGGCCCTAATGGATGCTGGTGTACCGCTCAGAGCCCCAGTTAGCGGGATTGCTATGGGCCTAGTGGTAGACGGTAGTAAAGCTATTGTTCTTAGTGATATCGCTGATGCTGAAGACTTTGCCGGAGATATGGACTTCAAGGTTGCTGGTACTAAAAAAGGTATCACAGCACTGCAGATGGATATGAAGGTGCACGGGTTGGATGTCTCGGTTCTACGTAAAGCTTTAGAGCAGGGTAGGGAAGGTCGGGCTTACATACTCGAGAGCATGCTGAGCACGCTGTCTGAGCCACGCAAGGAGATGAGTCCTTATGCCCCACGTGTTGAGTCTATAAAGATTAATCCAGACAAGATTCGTGAAGTCATCGGTAAGGGCGGTGAGACTATTAACAAGATCATTGCTGAAACTGGCGCCGAAATTGATATTAAGGACGACGGTACAGTATTTATATCTAGCCCTGATAAGCAATCAATTGATGGTGCTATCCAGTGGGTTAGAAACATAACTGAAGATCCTGAAGTTGGCCGAATTTATGAAGATCGTCGGGTTGTCAGTGTGCTCGATTTTGGAGCTTTCGTCGAAATATTACCGGGTAAAGAAGGCTTAGTACACGTTAGTGAACTTAGTGAAGAGCGGGTTGAGAAGCCCAGTGACGTAGTAAAGGAAGGGGACAGGGTGGATGTCAAACTGGTTGCCATAGATGACCGAGGTCGTCTGCAGCTCAGCATGAAAGCAGTTGCCCGCGAACGTAAACAACATGAGCCAAGCAAAAAAGTCAGCTAATAAATATCCTACGAACAAACAGCGCCTACAATATCTAGTATTGGCCCTGGCAGCTCTGCTAATAGGCGTTTATATAACTCTTTGGCGAGCCGTGGATACCGGTAGTTGGTGGGAATACGGCTACACCTTTGTACTGTTTGTGTTCGCGCTAAATCGTTTTTTGGCGGCTACATATGGTCTTGGCCATAAGCTTCTTCGTAAATCATGAGCAAAGTCACTAAACAACAGCAACTAGACCAAATAATGACAGATATTATCTCAGACAAAGTTTGCCCAGAGCTGGCCACTACCGCGACTCAGATGGTCTTCGGTGATGGAGATCCCGACTCAGAGTTGGTTTTCATCGGCGAAGCACCAGGTAAGAACGAAGACTTACAGGGCAAACCATTTGTTGGCGCCGCCGGGAAATTTCTAAACGAACTCCTAGCCAGCATTGGACTGACCCGGGCGACTGTTTACATCACCAATATCGTTAAGTATCGACCCCCTAATAATCGTGACCCGCTACCGGATGAAAAGGACGCTTTCCTTCCTTATTTAAAGAGGCAACTAGCTATTATCCAACCCAAACTGGTCGTTACTCTTGGGCGTCACAGCCTAAACTGCTTCTTACCAGATTTACAGATATCCCAAGTACACGGCCAACCTAAAAGATATAACGGACAAGTTTATCTACCCTTGTTTCATCCAGCCGCTGCACTATATAACGGGGACATGAAGCAAACCATAATCGATGATTTTGCCAACATACCGGCAATTCTTAAACTAATTTAAATTGAACAATAATAAATTCCTTAGAAAGGAAATTAATGAATAATAACAATAATATGAATAAAAAACCTAGACCTAATAATAGCGGTAGAAGCTCTGGTCACAGCGCTTCACGGGGAGCCGCTATTCGTGCGCAAAAGCGCAATCAGGAAGATGCTCAGCGAATTGCCAATCAATACGCTGCAGCCCCCACAGACGTCCCTCGAAGGGCCAACGTTATTGATGACAGCCCACGGCTTAAGTTAATAGCTCTTGGTGGACTAGATTCCGTCGGATCAAAAAATATGATGATCGTTGAGTATCAAAATGATGCAGTGATTTTGGACTGCGGTAACGACCTTAGTGCCGGTAATCTACCGGGCATTAACTACCTAATTTGTGACACCACCTACCTAGATAGTATTAAACACAAACTTCGAGCTTATATAATTACCCACGGACACTTAGACCACATCGGTGGTTTACCACACATACTGCCTAAGTACCCAGCACCAGTTTATGGGAGTCGATTCACCATCGGCCGCATAGAGGAAATTTTCCAGAACTTCGGCCTGCCAATGCCAGAGGGCTTTGAGCTTAAAACCGTGGTCATGAATGAAGATACCCACGAGAGACTAAAAATTGGTCAATTCTTTGTAGAACTAGTTCGTGTAACGCACTCCATTCCTGGAAGTAATGTTGTAGTTCTAGATACGCCAGCCGGTCGAATAGTTGATTCGGGGGACTTTCGTTTTGATCCCAACCCATTGGACCACGAACGCACTGACTCTAATCGGCTTAAAGAAGTCGGGGATGAGGGAGTATTAGTACTAATGAGTGAAAGTACCTCAACCGAGCGACAGGGCCGTACACCGAGTGAGAGTGTGATTGAACCGAGCCTAGTCGGCATTATGGAAAATGCCCCAGGGCGAATCTTTATTGCCACCTTTTCCACGAACATTAACCGTATTCAGATGATAATTAACGCCGCGGTTCACCACAACCGTAAGGTGGCGATGGATGGTCGAAGTATGGTTAGCACCCTGGAAATGGCTATACGCTTAGGCTTCGTAAGAGTGCCAAAAGGTACTTTTGTCCCAATTGCCAGCGTAGTTAATATGAAAGACGAAGATCTAGTCATTGTCTGTACAGGTAGCCAGGGCGAACCAAGCTCAGCATTGCAGCGTATGGCTAGCGGTGAACACAAACACGTTAAGCTTAAAGCTAACGACTCCGTGATTCTATCAAGTACCCCCATCCCGGAGAGTGGCAATGATGTTTCGATCGGCCGAATGGTAGACGACCTGATGCGTAAGAACGTACATGTCTTCCGTCATGAAACTCATGAAATCGATGGCTGTGGACCACTACACGTATCTGGTCACGCTAGTGCCGAAGAGTACAAAGAGATGCTTGCTATGATCCGACCAAAGTTCTTTATACCAGTACACGGTAGTTATAGATCTAAGCAAAGATATATAGAAATGGCAGTAGAAGAGGGAATGCCTCGAGCTAACTGTCTAAATGCTGAGAATGGACAAATTATCAGCTTTACAGCTAATAAGATGGAAGTCGAAGGGGAAGTCCCTCACGGTACTATACTGGTCGACCAAACCGGAGCAATCGTTAGTAACGTGGTTATAAAAGACCGATTACTGCTGGCTGAAGAAGGCTTGGTTGCTATCGTTCTAACAGTAGATAAGAGAAACGGCAATCTGCTTACTAGCCCAGACATTATTAGTCGAGGCTTTATCTACATGCGCGATAACGAGGAACTGATGAACAGTCTACGCCAAGAATTGCGCCGAGCAGCCACTCAACGATTCAAGCGCATCGACTTAGATCGCTTTAAGGTAGAACTTAAAGAACACGTCACTCATTTCTTGTTCGAGCAAACCGGCCGAAGTCCAATTGTCATACCGGTTGTAAATGTCATAGGTGGTGGTAAGGGTGAAATGAAGCCTACGACCGCCAATGGGCAGACTAAGTCGCCTGAAGCCATTGCTGTTGAGCAGCAACGTCGCTTTGATGAAATGCGTGCCCGACTACTTACTCAAGACGCTCGGACGGACTAGATAAGACTAAGACCCGTACGAACCATTTTCGTGTGCAGCGCGGTAAAAGCCTAGAGGAATTTCAACTGTCCCTTCAGGAGCAACAACTGTCTGCTGCCCAGGTTCAAACGGAATTTCCACAGCGTTCCAGTCTACCGGAGGACTGGTATCATAACGGCTTGATATCACTGATACCACTAATTCATCTGACCTTAGTAGAGCTTCAATAGTGTAAAAGCGCTCACTAGGTAGAGTTACGGTAGGAGATGATTCGGTATCCAAGAGAGCTATATTTATTCCACCAGTTCTTGGATTACCGAGAATCAATTTACCAGCCCCTTTGTGGACTTCTAGTTTCTGGGTAGGAGCACGGCGTGTCCAGTAGGCAAGTTCTGTCCTATTACGAGCCATTACGGTGGAGATCATGCGGCTAGCTCGGAGACGACTGCTCGTAGCAGAGAAAAGATCGATCTGTGAAAACAGATAGTCCGCACCTGTAGATGTTATGTGTTGTTCGGTCGCCCCTCTAGCATCTAGTTTCGCTATCTTTGGATACCAAAGGCCATTCTGAGTATCAGCTGAGATATCTATACCTCGTCGCTCAGCTAGCTTTAAAGCCTGTTGTTCACTACCATGCCCGAAACTTGCCATTTAGTCAATTAATAGCACATTCAGTTGTTTTTTACAACAAATGAGGCCTGATGACTCGGGCCATTCTCGCTCTATCTGCTGGTCCGACCCTGGCTGGCTGTTCATCAATACAAAGGGTAGTATTAGTCCCTACGCTTTTGAATACGGCTTGACGAACGCTACCTACGCCGGCTTTTTGGCCAAAGGCATTAAAGCCTATTTTTTGAGCTCCTTCAGCGATCGCATCTACTACTTTAGTGCGGACTGGGTAGATTTGAACAATCCCTGATGTCCCTAGAAGCAATAATTGTTCAAGGGCTGGCAATTGCTTACGTTGGTCAATGTATCTGTAGGTATTGGCAAGAGTAACGCGGTCTGCCTCTAATTTAGCCATGTGGTTTATAACCTTTAAGGTTACTGGATCTTGGTCGCCGATTGCGATTGGCATCTGAAAGAGAGAGCGTACTGTTTCGCCAATCCCCATGTATATTGGATCAACCTGGACTACGGAGTGAACTGGCAGCTTGGATAGATTAGACCTGCCTGAACCCACATCTATGACAACGTCATCGGGATGGAAGGGGGTACCTTCGCCACCGAAAACTCTAGTATACTCAGCTACATTCATATCTGATAACCGGGCCTCATCTACCTAATAATTAATATAATTATAACATCTTACAGTAATATTGCACACAGAGCAGTAGATAGACACTCACATTTACAAAAATCACAATATGTGGTATTATTTACACTGTACTAGGGCAGAATTAGTCCTCTAAAAATGTTATAATAACCCCTATGGCTAAAAAGAAAAAACAAATACGGTCTAAGAAACCCGAACCAGTTACAGAAAGGTCTGCATTTTGGCCTCTGGCTGGTGGTTTACTCCTTTGTGTCTTGGCGTTGTTTGTCTTATTAGGTGGGTTTGGAACTGGTGGTGCACTGCCTAAGGGACTATTTCACGGCGCCTACTGGGCTCTTGGCTGGGCTGCTTATCTGACTCCTGTA
>CAJCIR010000036.1 GCA_903970425.1 Chlamydiota bacterium
CCCAACTAATTGTGGAGGTTTGAGAATTTATAGTAAGACCGGTGGTAGTGCCGAAATTCCATGGTATCTGTCCACTTACAGCGTTTACTATTGACCAAGTAGCTGATCCCATGTTGATCACTACGGGATAAGTAGCACTTATCCCGTTAGTCTCAAAAACCGCTGAACTTATATAGTATGACCCTGCTGTCCAGGTACCAGCTGTAAAGGCAAGAATATTACAACCGCAGACCCCCGTTTGGGTATATGTTCCACCAATAGCTTGCAGTATCCACGTAGAGGCATAAAAGATCCCCGCGCTGTTAATTGTTTGTGAGCCACGACCCATGAAAGTGATGCTCTGGTTTGCGCTAGGCACTGTCATGGTCGATGCCCATGTCATATTCCCGTAGCACTGAGTAGCAATGGTTGTGAAGGATAGTGCACCGGTGAAACCGGTACAAGTTATCGTTCCATAACGAGGAGTATCCATTGTATATGTATGGCCACCGGAATTGGCATCGAAGACAGCGGTATCTTGGGGTAGTGGCACGCGTCCTGCTCCACCTCCGCCATTCGTGGCTAAATACCAGTTAGCCGAGGCTGAAAAGTTTGCATTAGCAGAGGCCTGGTTGTAATTATTTTGGGCAGCAGTTAATGTGATACCACTATTGCCTTGGCAATCACCCGATCCCCCAGTTATTGAAGCCAAATTCCATGAAGCCGTACCAGCTCCCTTAATATCTCTAAAATCCACATAGCTCGCAGTAACGGTACCGTTGCAAGTTATGGTTTGTTGAGCGCCAATAGTTGTGCCGGAAACTAAAATGCGGTTTGGCGGCGCGGCTCCAGTTAAAGTCACATTGCCAGTCATTGTTGGACTACCAGAGAATTTAATGGCGTTGCCATTAGTGGCCGTTGATGGTGCATAAGTAAAGTTCACCATGGTTGTGCCGTTGGACCAATCATATAGACCCGTACCGGTTAGGTTAAATGATGTTCCATTGTAATTAATATTAAGAGGTGTCCACTGTTGAGCAGCGCCAGTTCCATTGAGCGTAGCCGTGTTAGTAGTAATGGTAAGTCCTGTAGAGCTAGTGACATTCCAGACGGTTGTGTTTGCTCCTGTGATAGTGATGCTCGACGCTCCCATAGTCAGGGCTCGAGTCGAGGTTGAGGTGGTGGTGAATAGTCCCCACGAGCATGTCGTACCGTTGGTGTTCAGTGTGCCTTGTGTGAGCGTGACCGTAGACGTTGAACCGCAGTTGTAGCTATCGCTAATCGTAAGAGTACCACCGGCACCGTTCATATTAAGAGAAGGCATCGTAACTCCATTGGTGGTCATGCTAGCTGCCCCGGTTGATGTAACTGTCAAAGTAGAGGTGCTAGGGGTAAGGGTAAAAGCTGTTGCAGTATTACTCCAAATTGCTCCAGTGCCACTAATGGTATATGTCCCTGAGCCCATAGACAGGGCACAGGTGTAGCTACCAGACACAGCAAAGTTCACCGTAGTTAAAGCGTATCCGTTCATTGCCCATGTCCCGCTAGAAATAGTCAAGGAACTACCAATGGTCCAGTTATTCTGCTGAGTATAGGTGCCACCAGGAGCAGCGAGCACCATTGGGTGCCCATAACTCGTCGTACCCGTTAAAGTTTGAGAGCCTCTGCCGGCCAGCGTTAATGGGTAGGTGGGTGTGACAGTTGCCCCTGTTCCCCACGCTATATTTCCATAACAAGTCACAGAAATAGATGTAAAACTTAGTATTCCGGTAAATCCAGTTGTTGTTAGAGTGCCAAATCGTGACGTATCGAATGTGTAAGTGTTTGCTCCTGAATTGGCATCAAAAATTGCAGTATCTTGTGGGAATGGGACACGACCGGCTCCACCATCTCCGTTGGTTGCCAGATACCAGTTAGCTGCAGTTGAAAAGTTACCGGAAACAGACGCTTTGTAATAGTTTGTTTGTGCTGTAGCAAAAGTGATGCCCGAATTGCCCTGGCAGTTACCACCATTGGTTCCCAAGTTCCAAGTTGCAGTACCGGCTCCAGTAATGTCCAGGAAGTCCATTCGTCCAGTAAGTGTGACGGTGCCGTTGCAGGTAATAGTATGGGCTGTCCCCAATGTGTTAGATTGCAGCAGCGGTACGTTCGGTGCCGCACTGCCTGTTAAGGTCACGTTACCAGTAACCGTAAAGCTAGCGCTATCCAGCAATAGCGAGTTGCTTGTACCAGCAGTAGGGGCGTAGGTGAAGTTAGCTAATGTCCCCGCAAAATTTAGGTTTACGTTGCCGCTCCCACCCGTTGTATTTATGATAAGCGAGAGGCCATTATAGTTAATGGAGTTCATCTGCATCACCTGGTTATTGCCTGCCATTGTGATCGTTGCAGTGTTAGTAGTGACAGTTAGGTTTGTAACCGTCGAACCTGACAACGCAGTGCCAGTCCCGTTGATAGTAATGGAACTTGCACCCATCGTTAATGTTCGAGTCAATGTGCCGAGGTACACAAACAATCCCCACGTACAGGTCTGCCCATTTGTATTGAGGGTGCCCTGAGTTAGGGTCACCGTTCCGCTTGCGGTGAAGGCTCCTGCGAATGTTACTGTTCCTGTGAATCCAGTGTTGAGAGTTAATGCGGTGATACTGATTGAGCCTGAAGAAGTAGTAGTTATCGTGTTGCTACCGCTGTTGTTATCAAAAATTGCTGTGTCGGCTGACCCGGGCACACCTGCGCCTCCGGAACCTCCCGATGTACTCGACCAGTTAGTAGTGGTGGTAGTATCCCAGGTCCCACCACTTGTACCGATCCAATAATATGTTGCCATCCGATAATCTACTTATTGGTTATATATGTACCGGTTATTATTATGCTAGCCACAGACGTCCCACACTTGGCTGTCCAGTTATTGGCCGAAGTATTTTGGGGCATCGGTACGGGCAAGGCAATGCCTCGGGTGTCTCCCGCTGGGATGTAGAATGAAAGTCTAACTGTTCCAGCGGTAGAATCTCTAAAATCTACCTGAGTTGGAGTACTTGAGGTATTGATGATTACTAGTGAGACGAGGTCCAGATACGTACTTGCAACCGAACTAATTAGGGTGGTTTCAGTTGTGGTGGAAGTAAGAGTTAGCTGTGTAATTGGTAGAACAAGATCTCGTTGGGCGTTAGACAGCACTACTTGGCGACCAAATTTATCGGACATTAGTCCAGTTAGACTTCCTGCTGAGCTTGCTGTTGGTAGGGCGGTTGCTGCATTAGCGCCTTGATAAAAGCCAGTTGTTGGTACCGCTGAGCCTGTGGCATTGGGAGTCGATACTGCTGCGACTGTAGTTACTGGGTTATATGGGAGCGTTGAGAAGACAACTACTCCGGCTGTGGTGCCAGCCGTGATCCCGCTAACATTGAGTCTAAAATAACGTCCCACCAATGGTCCGGAGTAGATTATTCCAGTAGTTCCAGTAAGAGTTGAGCTACCCGTTGCTCCCGTAGAAGTAGAGGCCAAAAGAGCTATAGAATACCAGTTTACATTATCCAAACTTTGTTGAAAGGCTACCGAAGAGCTACTACCTTGACTCGTTACAACAAGGCTAACTGAGCGATAATTGCCAGCATCTGTGGATGCAACTGCTTGAGCGGTTGTTGTCGAGAAAGTGACTGTTTGGTTAGTATTGGCGACAAGCACCGCGTTACCGTTGCTATTAGCTGTACCTGGAGATAACACGTTGGCTATGTTGGTGCCGTCAGTAATTTGAGTCTGTTGTGTACCGTTAGTTTGATTAGCGGATGTTGCTCCTCCAGATAAACTTACAGGCAACGTAGACTGATCGCTGGCAATAACAACCGGTGCAGAATTAGCACTCGTAGCCTGTCCGTTTGGGTTTTGCGGGTTATAGCTCATTTATATAATATTCCAATTACTTCCATCGCTTACAACCGTGAGGGTTACATATCGTACCCTTATTGCAGCCGAAGTGCTGCCATCGATTGTTTGAGAGGAGGTAGTCGCCACAGTAACGGCGTTGGTAGAACTATCTGTTTTCTTAATGGAGTGTATATTGTGGGTACCAACGGCAGTAGGTAGGGTGATGGTTATTGGTCCGCTCCCTGCATTAGCCAGGACAGTCTCTCCACCTAGGGTACCGGGATTGCTCGAAGAGTTTGATCCAATTGTATAATTACCAGACTGAATAGAAACGTAACTTAGATAGCCATCTGTAGTAAGGGAAACCCCTAAAAATGTATTGAGTATTGTGCCCCAACTATTATTATCACTACCAACGGTGGGCAAATTGGCCACTGAAACCCCTCCTGTAAAACTCAGCAGGCCTAAAACAGACCTAACTTAACAGCTTAATTATAGCATGAGCACATTTATGGAAAGAGTCTTTTTGGCAATGAAATGTTAGTATATTATAAGTAAAAGCTTTAAGGGTAGTAGAGGGATTTGTTGCTTGAAAGATATAAGATTAGCGATTGCTGCTTTAGTAATCCTTGGCATATCAGTCTTCACTACAGCTGTAGTGTTTGCTAATACGGCCAACACTACTATTAGTTCACAAATATCTTCTGTTATAAGCCTTCTAACAACTAACGGCACAGTCAACGTCAACGTTACGCCAAGCGGTAGTGGTGCACAAACTATTGCGACCGACACGGTTACGGTAAGTACTAATGATTCATCCGGCTATACACTAACGCTTGCCACAAGTACTGCTACTACCGGACTGGTTTCGGGTGGCAATACTATTTCTGCCTCTAATGGAACGCAAACTACCCCAGTTGTTCAAGCAGCTAATACCTGGGGTTATGCGGTTCAAGGTGTGGGAGGATTTAATGCCAGTGGCTATGCTACCGCCAACAGTGCTGCTCCTAGTGGTACTTTGAAGTTTGCGGGTGTACCTGCCAGTGGCTCGCCAAACACTTTGGCTAACACATCGGGTACCGCAACCAATGCAACTACAACTGTTTATTACGCTGTCGATGTAAACACTAGCCAACCAACCGGTACTTATACCCAAACGGTAACTTATACAGCAACTACAAACTAGAGATATGCCTAAATATATAGACCGATACGCAAAATATGCACTGGGCATATTAAGCATGTTGGCGATACTTGCCGTTACTTCATCTAATAGAGTATTCGCAGCCGGGCAAGATATAACTATAAGTCCTACCTCTGTTAACCAAGTTATTAATCCCGGAGCAACAGCTAGCGGTTCTTTCCAAGTCTTTGATCAAGGGTCTAGCGGTTACAAGTATATTGTTTATGCTGCACCCTATAGCGTAATGGGCGAGAACTATAATCCGGACTTTACGGCTATACCTGGCTCTACCAACGTTACCAACTGGATAAAGTTTTCTTCGACTGGGGGGAATATAAAACCAGGCCAAACTCAGACCGTTAACTATTCAATTTCCATCCCCAAGTCCACTCTACCGGGGGGGTATTATGCGGTAGCCTTTGCTGAAACCCAGTTCCCCAAGACAGCCCAAGGCGTGACTTTAAATGTTCGTGTTGGCCAGATATTTTATATACAGGTTGCCGGACCAGCAGTCCAAAGAGGCACGATTCTCACTTGGCAATCTAGCCTTTTCCAAGAACCACCATTAACTTCAACGCTGAGATTGCAAAATTCAGGATCTGTGCACTACATATCTACTATTAAGGTAGTAGTTAGCGATATATTAGGAAGTCCTCGCTATACTCTGAATGCAGATAAAGTGGTCCTTCCACAGACCATTCGCAGAATCTCTATCCCGTGGTCATCAACACCGAACATTGGACTTTTTAAGGTCAATGGTACGGTCACTTATTTGAACCAAACCCATAAACTCCCCACGAAATATGTCCTAGTTATGTCGCATACAATAAGGATCTATTTACTGGGTGTGGTTATCTTAATAGTTTTGCTTGTTGTGCTGCGCATAATTATTAGACGTCTGCGGAGTAGGGGCCATGCGACGAAATACCGAACTAAATAGTAAGCGTATAGTTACGCGACTTGGCCTAGGCGTTTTCTTTTCGCTAATATTACTTGGCCTTTCAACAATTCCTGTGATGGCTTCTACCTATGGGAGCGGAAACTACGGAGCATGTCAGTACGGTTCATGCAGTATAAGTGTCAGTAGTAACGGGTCGGTTTCACTAAACGTTACTCCGAGCACCGGAGCCAGTTGTACTATCCAAAGTGACACAGTAAGTGTGCTAACAGATAATAGCAATGGGTATAGTCTAACTCTCGACAACAGTAGTACTAATACTGCGCTTACAAGCGGAGGGAATACGATTCCTGCAACAACTGGAACTTTCTCCAGTCCTACGGCCTTAACAGCTAATACTTGGGGCTATCGAATTGATGGCGTTGGTAGCTTTGGGTCGGGGCCAACTACTGCCCAGACTAATGTTAGCCCCAGTAGCGAAACTTTTGATGGTCCTCCGGCCAGTAGTGTTAGTCCTGACACTATCGCTAATACATCCGGTTCTGCCGACCCAGCAGTTAATACAACGATATGGTATGGAGTATGCGCCAACACCAGTACTCCTAACGGATCTTATACCACACAAGTTACGTACACGGCTGTCACAAATTAAACTCTCTTAAAATAGTTGCACTATTGACAATTAGCGAGCCAAAAGCATAAGCTAAACCTAATAAAAGGTAAAAGCAAAAATGTCAATGTTCGACGGTATTCTAGACAGAGAAGTTACGCGAAAAGAGTTCCTTGCAACCCTGGCGGTAGCATTAGTCTCTCTATTTGGTATATCTTCCTTATTAGGCATACTCAGCGGAAAGAGCCATCAAGGTTCAAGACCGGGATACGGTCAAGGCGATTACGGCGAATAGTACCTAAAACACCTATATTGCTATGATAGAAACATGGCAGATAAAACAAAACTAGTTAGGTGTGGGTGGTCTGGCGATAACGAGCTATATATTTCTTATCACGACAATCAATGGGGAGTTCCACTGCACGACGATAAAAAATTATTTGAACTTTTAACTCTTGAAGGTGCCCAGGCAGGACTCAGCTGGTTAACCATATTAAAGCGACGCGAAGGGTACAGCAAAGCATTTCAGGGATTTGACCCCAAGAATGTTTCTAATTTTGATGACGCAAGAGTAGACAAACTCATGAATGACGAGGGGATTATTCGAAACAGATTGAAGATTTTGTCAGTAATTAAGAATGCCAAGGCTATTCTTGAGATTCAAAAAGAATACGGCAGCTTTGATAAATACCTATGGGGCTTTGTTAATGCCAAACCGATACAGCATCACTACACTCAACTTTCTGAGCTACCGGCTAGCGATAGCATAGCTACTTCTATGAGTAAGGATCTACGAAAAAGGGGGATGGGCTTTGTTGGTCCAACTATTTGTTATGCGTACATGCAGGCAAGTGGGATGGTAAACGACCACCTAACGAGCTGCTTTCGATACCAGCAGTTGTACACCAGTTAACTTAAGGTTTGGCCCGATAAACTAGGCGACTTTAGGTTGTTTAGGTTTCTTGACTTCTTTTCGGCCTTTATCTTTAGACATAAAACACCCTTTCTAATTCAGCTATTAACATAAACAGTATATAGCTATTTGTCTAGTAAAGCCTACCACCAATAGCTGCTCCCTTAGCCGGACTAACGAGCACGCAATTCTTATTCTCATCAGGCACACCTAGAGTTAGGACCTCTGATATCGCCGGGCCAATTTGTCTGGCAGGGAAGTTAACAATCCCTAAAATTAATCTATCTTTGAGCTCGGCTTTTGTATAGTTGTGCGGTAATTGTGCACAAGATTTCTTCACTCCAATTTCTGGTCCAAAATCTATTTTTAACTTATATGAGGGATTTCTTGCTTCAGGGAAGTCTTCAACCTCAATAATTTTACCCACCCTAATATCTAGTTTTTCGAAATCATGATAAGTTGCCATAGGAGTATCATACCAAACCGAAGCGCTCACGTAGCTCAGAGATCCAGTGACTATCAGGCAAGAATTTAATGCCATGCTTCTCACAGGCTCTATCAAAACCCTTACTATCACCATGCTTTAAGGCAGTTATCTCCTCAAACCACTCTTCAGTCCCACCAGGCGTCAATACTTCAATCACAGTGGCCGGAACGGAGCCGGGGTTCCACATGGAGTGTTGGACCTTTCGTGGTTTTAGAGCCCAATCTCCCTTCTTAGCCGTCTTAATTGTTTCACCCACCAGTACTCCTATCTCTCCGGATTGAACGTAAACCCAAACGTCATTGTTATGTACGTGAGGTGGCACCAGTGCCTTTGGGGGCAGTGTTTCTTCGACTACTGACATTACTCCGTTTGTATTTTTGGAGCGTACTTTAATCTTTACTTTAAGAGATCCAGGCAATTTTTCAGTTTTTGGAATGATTAGGTGTTCATCCATGCATCAATATTATCAGATGGGGTAGTCTGTTACTAAAATAGTCGACATCACCTATTACTCATTTGATCAATAGAATCTGCGCTGCACGTGTAGTCTTTATCGAGTCCTTGGGTGTACTGGGTCAGAAGGGTGGGGCCTCCTGTAAAGTTTTGCCCAACACAAGCACTAACAGCGTCAGAAAGCTCTGATGAGCCAGTAGCAACCCAATTAGGGGTAGTGTTTTGCCATTTACCAGTTATTACTGACCATTGTGTTTTATCCGAGTAAAAACCAATGGTTGTTAGCAAAGTGTTTGCACGTATGGCGTTATACATTCCCTCTAGTGCTGCTCTATTTTGACTGGTACTGGACGTCCAACTATTGACTGTCTCAACGTCAAGCCACCATATATTAGAGTGAACTTCCTCCAAAGAAGCATATTTAAGAGCAAATGTTCCGGCATTGTATCCAAAATTGTAGGCTAGGCATAACTTATTGTGGCTTGAACAATTTAGCGGATATAAAGCGTACTTTTTAGCGTAGCTTAAGCCTGGATAGCCAGTGTTCATGTAAAGCCCATAGTAATTAAACCAACTTGCCTCTTGATGAACACACGGATTACCACTAAAAACTAGACCGTCAGTGACACCGATAATTCCCCAATTTGTATTCGGGGGAGTGGCTCCACAATTTGGCCAAGAAACGTCTGATCCGATTCGGTCTAGAGGATTTTGGGGAAGTGCAAATGAGGTAGCTGAAAATAGACCCACACATATAGAAGTTACAAATAGCGATATGAGAATACGAACTCTCATAAATCTATAGTATCAAACCTACTCAATAACGAGGTTGAACAAATAAATGCTTTAACCAACATGCTTCTACTACACAAAGCTCGACTACAGCGCTATCTACGGCTACAATGTATCTATCCATGCCAGCTCAAAAAAGTTATTTGCACGATAAGCTAATATTATTGCTATTAGCCGTTAACGTCTTCTTAGCGTTCCTATGTAGCACCTTGATTATATGGCGATTAAGTAGTGGCCAAACGGGAGACTATATAGTGCAAAGGCGAGCCAACTTAGGGATTGATCAATATACGCAGGGTAATATCCTTCCAATGATCAGTTTTGTGGTATTTGCGATAGTTGTCTTGGTTTTACATACTCTTCTTAGTGTCAAGGCCTACGAGATAAAAAAAGAACTATCAGTAATAATTTTATGCTTTGGAACCTTACTCTTACTGATTGCGATCATTGTAAGTAACTCTCTACTGGCGCTACATTGATATGACAGATATCGAGATTCCACTAATAAAGGATCGTAATAAACGCTATAGATTTTTCGAGATACTCCCTGGTGCTCTAACCTGGACGATGCTGGCTATGCCTTTCATCCTAAGCCTGATCAATGTAACAGCTGCAGCCTTTTTCATTCTGGCCTACCTTTTGTTATGGCTTATGAGAACCATTGGTGTCGATATCCGTGCTGTGCAAGGATACAAAACTATGCGGCAACACGCTAACTATGACTGGGAAAGGCTACTTGCCGAGCTTGAAAGCGGAGAGGTCAGCACTACCGACAAAAAGCTGCGATGGCATGTCGATAACATAAAAAGAATGCAAGGGCACCCTGAAGCCCCTAAACCTAGCCAGATTATACAGGCGGTAATTATCGCCACATACAAAGAGCGACGAGAGGTTTTGGAGCCAACTATTCAATCTGTTCTTGACTCTAATTATGATATGAAAAAGGTTATTCTTGTTCTTGCCTATGAAGAGCGGGGTGGTCCTCAAATAGAAGAGCAATCAAAAGAACTCATAGATAAATACAAGGATCATTTTCTTTATGCTATGGCAGTTGAACACCCTAGCGATATACCAAATGAGATTGTAGGTAAGGGAGGGAATATAACCTTCGCAGGCCGTGAATTACAAAAATACCTAGAAAAAGAGAAGATTGCTCCTATCGATGTCGCCGTTACCACACTTGATGCTGACAACCGACCCGATAAGAACTATTTTGCTGCCTTGACCTACACATATGTATCTTGTCTAGACCCTGTACACATATCGTTTCAGCCCATCCCTATGTATACCAACAACATATGGGATGCTCCTGCTCCTATGCGAGTAGTAGCTACCGGTAACTCGTTCTGGAACGTTGTTTTATCGTTACGACCCCATATGCTTCGCAACTTTTCATCACATGCCCAGAGTATGCAGACCCTTATTGATACAGACTTCTGGAGCGTTAGAACAATTGTTGAAGACGGTCACCAATTCTGGCGTACTTATTTTCGTTACGACGGGAACCACACTGTCTATCCAATTTATCTGCCTATTTACCAGGACGCAGTGTTCCTAGAGACTTACCCTAAAACTCTCAAAGCTCAGTTTGTTCAACTTCGCAGGTGGACATACGGAGCCTCAGATGTGGCATATGTGTCTGATAAGGGATTCTTCACCAAGAATAATATTCCCAAGCGTAAAATGCTTACAAAATTCCTGCGTCTATTGGAGGGCCATGTCAGCTGGGCGGTTGCTCCAGTAATATTGGCATTTTCAGCCTTTGTACCTGTTCTATTTAATCCACAAAACTACGCGGCCAACGAACTACCATTGCTAGTGAGTCGTATTAATACCATTGCCCTGGTAGGCATACTATCGACATTATTCATCAGCTGGAAGACCCTTCCGCCTAAGCCAGCCCGTTATAAGAGAACTCGATCAATATCTATGGTTCTTCAGTGGGTCTACCTGCCATTTACTACAATTATCTATAACTCAATGGCAGCGCTTTATTCACAAACTCGACTGATGTTTGGTTGGTACTACGATAAATTCGATGTCACCGAGAAGGCTGTATTGGTAAAAGATAAACAAGACAACATCGTTAAGAGAACCTAAACTTTGTGATAGGCAAGGTAGTGTACGGCTGCCGCTTTATCGAAGCGTTTAAGAATTTTAGCCGTCACCTCTATAATCCTAGATCTTTCTATAACTCCTTGGTCAGTTTTACTCATAAGTCTACTAACAATCGTGTTTGTAAGGGCCTCAGAGTCGTTCAAAGCGCTTAATCGATGCTTACAGCTCTCGTAGACACTTATAAATAGATTATCCCTTGAGAACGGTTCAAGTTGGCCATTAAGCTGTTTAACTACTAGGGATCCTAGGTAATCAGGCCTCTCAAACGTACTAAATGTCTCCCCGCAGTTACTGCAGTGTCTACGACGCCATACTTGTTTAGAGGACGCTGCTGCCCGGGAGTTAGTTACCCTAGTATTCCCACCACAATATATACATACCATGTCAACATATTGACATCACTCTGGAAGAAAGTCTAGTGGAAAAGGATATCAAAACTGTGGGGAAATAGCTCTATATTTTACTACTGTATATATGTCTAAGAAGACTTATTACTTAGTAGCGGCAATAAGACGAGATCGTTTGATTCTTTTAAGAGATTTAGAAGAGCTTAACTCTTCATAAAACAGTTTATGACTTTCAAGTGCACCGGATTTGGTACTCACACACGATTCCCGATTAACCTGCTAATGCTAACATATTAGGCAAATAATGTCAATGATTGATGGTGGGCGATAGAGGATTCGAACCTCTCACCTCTTCAACGTCAATGAAGCGCTCTAGCCAAATGAGCTAATCGCCCGATTCTCCAATTACGATAACCAATATTACCAAATATACCCTCAACGTTCAATGAAAGCAGGGCAGTAGATGCATACCACAGAAGGTATATTTTTGGAGAAAGTTATACCCATGACCTTTGTATAAAAAACAATACTGTAGGGCTGGCCTTATAGTACTAACCTTGCTATAGTTAACGAACCGTGTGGTTTTGGGAGGTGTTTCAAAATCACATTACCGGCTTGAATGTCATTGCGAGGACACTTGAGCCGGTTTTTTGTTACTGTCTTTATAACAGAGATGGTATTATGAAAGTTAAGACATGAGTACAGAGAGAAACGCAGCCGAACTGCATGCAATGCGCCACTCCTTAGCCCATATAATGGCTAATGCTATTCAACATAAATGGCCGGAGGCTAAATTTGGTGTTGGCCCAGTAGTGGAGAATGGATTTTATTACGACATCGACCTTGGGGACGTCTCTCTGTCTGAAGAAGATTTTGCGACTCTAGAAAAAGAGATGAAGAAGATCATTGATGCCAAAGAACCGTTTGAAAAAATAGAAATGGGAATCGAAGAAGCAGTCGATTGGGCCGAGAAATCTGGTCAACCCTACAAGCTAGAGCTACTCAATGACTTAAAGAGAGCCGGCACTACGTCGGCCAAGGATATTGACAGTGAGGAGCTAGGAGTTAGTACGAGTGGGAAGAGTAAGGTTGAAAAGGTCTCGTTCTATCGCAACGGTGATTTTACTGACCTGTGTCGTGGTCCGCATGTAGCTTCTACTGATAAAGTAGGTGCTTTTAAGCTAACAAGTGTGTCTGGGGCATATTGGAGAGGCAAGGAAACTAATCCTCAGATGCAACGTATCTATGGCGTAGCTTTCTCGACAGAGAAGGAATTGAAAGAGTATTTTGTAATGCTTGAGGAAGCCAAAAAACGCGATCATCGTAAGCTGGGTGAGGATCTTAAGCTCTTCTTTATATCTGATAGTGTTGGAGTTGGCCTACCTCTCTTACTACCCCGAGGGGAAGCTATTAAAAACGAGCTAATGAAATACATGCGAGCTAAAGAAGAAGCGAATGGCTATCAATACGTATCTACCCCAGTACTGGCGCATTCAAAACTCTATGAACGCTCTGGGCACGCTAGCTACTATCTAGAGAACATGTACTCAACTAGTGCAGATGAAGAGGGCAACGTTTTTTACATTAAACCTATGAATTGCCCCCATCACCATATGATTTACGAAAAATTGGTGGGCAGTTATCGTGACTTACCACTTCGACTCTCAGAGCACGCCGGGCTATATCGTCATGAATTGTCGGGTACGCTAACCGGCTTAATTCGAATGAGGGGGCCAATTACACAGAACGATTCCCATATTTACGTTACCAAGAATCAAGTTGAAGCCGAATTTAATAAAGTTCTAGACTTGTTTAAAGAGGTTTATTCAGAGGTCGGCATCAAAGATTATTGGTTCCGACTTTCATTACCAGATTTCACTAAAGAGAAATATGCCGGCGATAAAGAACAGTGGGAATGGGCTGCTAAGATTATCCGCAAATGCCTTAAAGAAAGCGATCTGCCATTTGTAGAAGAATTAGACGAAGCAGCGTTTTATGGTCCTAAGGTGGATGTACAGATAAAGAATGTACTAGGTAAAGAAGATAGTATCGCTACCGTACAGCTTGATATCGTGGTGCCTGAGCGTATGGGGTTAACTTACATCGATGCTAATGGAGATAAGCAGCACCCGCTAGTCATTCATAAGTCTATAATGGGTGCGTTTGAGCGATTTATGGCGTACTTGTTGGAGCAAACAGCTGGCAAGTTGCCAGTATGGCTGTCGCCCGAACAAATAAGACTAGTAACAGTTAATCAGGAAAAAGAGACTACAGAATTTGCTGAAAAAGTAGCTGAACAGGCAAGAGAGCTAGGTGTACGACTAACGACTGATAACGACAACGAGTCTGTCGGTAAAAAGATTCGTTCAGCGGAGCTAATGAAGATTCCCTATGTAGTTGTTGTCGGTCAAAACGAGATTGAGAGTGGGATGTTAACTCCTCGCATACGCAAAGATCTAGAAGTGCAGTCAGATAGCGAGCCCAGAAGTGTTGAAGAGTTACTAAAAACAATAGCGCACGAATCTAGCAGTCACGTAATTAAAACTACTCTATAACGCCGTGTCTCGCGTTGACGCCGATTTTAAAGAGAGAGTTTACCATCTAGTAGAGGTTATTCCTTACGGTAGAGTGATGACCTACGGACAGATAGCCGCTATCTGTGGTGCTGCCTGGGCTGCTTGGGAAGTCGGTCAATTAGCTCATTTTGGGCCAGAAGGACTCCCATGGCAAAGAGTGGTAAATAAAAAGGGTGGTTTGGCTAGCGGATACACGCACGGTGGTAGAGAAGGACAGAAAGTGGCTCTTAAGGAAGAGAACATAGAAGTTTCCAATGACTTTACTGTAGATGTAGACAAGCTCTTATGGTCGCCAAGTCAGAAATAGCACCGTTAATCGTTGTGGTGGGTCAGACTGCCTCCGGTAAATCAGAGCTGGCCATGGAGTTAGCTAAAAGATTCAATGGGGAAATCATTTCAGCTGACTCCAGAACTCTTTATAGAGGCATGGATATAGGGACGGCAAAACCAAGCAAACAGGACCGTTGTCTTATAAAGCATCATCTTATAGATATAACTACACCGGATAAGCCACTAAACGTCGCCGACTTTAAAGATCTGGCCCTCAAAACAATAGATCAAGTAGGGAGAGAGGGAAAGCTACCCATATTGGTTGGAGGCAGCGGACTCTATATAGACTCAGTACTTTTTGATTTTCAGTTTAATGCTGCTCACAACGCAACTTTAAGAGAAGAGCTGAACAGATCATCTGTGGCGGACCTGCAAGCTAGGATAATAAAAGAAGGGCTAGATATGCCCTACAACGAAAAAAATAAGAGACATCTTATACGTCGTCTGGAGACTGGTCGCATTCCCCAGCAGAACACTAAGTTACGCAACAACACTCTAATAATTGGTATCAAGGTAGATCGTGAAGAACTAAAGAAGAACGTTGAGCTGAGACTAAAGTCCATGATGTCTCAGGGCTTGCTAAACGAGGTATCTGGCCTAGCAGAGCAGTATGGTTGGGAGACAGAGTCTCTTCGAACTATTGGCTACCGGGAATTTAGGCCATATGTTTTAGGAGAGCAAGATTTGGCTACAACAGAAGAGGATATAAAGCGCGAGACAATGCGTTATGCGAAACGTCAGGAGACGTGGTTCAAGCGTAATAAAGATATTCACTGGGTAGAAAAACAGATACAGGCTGTTGACTTAGTAACAACGTTTTTGAACAAATAGTATGTGTAACCGCCTGACTCTTTGATACAATACAAACATGATTGAGCAATTGTTTGGGTCAAAGACGAGAGTTAAGTTGCTGCAGCTATTCTATGCTAATCCTAATCGATCTTTCTATGTCCGAGAAATTACCAGAAAAATCGATGAACAGATCAACTCTGTTCGCCGCGAGCTGGCTAATCTACTAAGCATTGGCATCATTGTCTCAGAAAACATGAACAATAGGCTTTACTATGAGGTAGATCAGAAATTTGAGTACTATGAGCCACTTTCGACAATCTTTGGTAAGCCAGGTAAGAAGATCAGCAAGAAGTCAGCTTCCAAAGAAGAAGCGACTGTTTCTGCATCAGGATCTGGCTCCACTGAACTAGATAACCTACAAGCAGTGGGAAATATCGAGTTAGCTGTTTATACCGGGCAGTTTACTCGTGACGAACTAAGTGGAGTTGATATCCTGATCGTGGGTGACGTAAATCAGACCAAGCTAGGCAAGTTTATTGTCGAACTAGAAGCTCAGGACAACAAAGAGATACGCTATACAGTTATGCCAGTGGAAGAATATCGCTACCGTCTACAGGTAAAGGATAAATTTATCGCCGATATTATCCAGTCCAAGAAGCAAGTTGTCATAGACAAACATGAGTTATTGACCCAAGCTACAAAGTAATTGATAAAACTAAGAGGGAAGAATAATTAATATGGAAATACAATTTAGCGGTGCCAATGCTATAACAATTAATAACAAGCACACACGGATAGTAATAGATGATAACTTAAAGGAACTTGGAGCAAGCTCGATAACAAAAAGCGGTGACGTATCTGTATTTACAGGTCCCAGATACGATGCTTCAACAGAGAAGAGTAAGTTAGTTATAGATTGCCCGGGAGAGTATGAAGTCGGTAACTTATCAATTTACGGTATCGCTGCCCGCTCACATATGGATACGGAGGGTCAGCAGACAGCAACTATATATAAGATTCTGACCAGTGACCTCTGTATTGTAGTAACGGGCCACATATACCCCGAGTTAAGCGAGAGTCAGCTTGAGAGTATTGGAATGGTGGATGTTCTACTTATTCCAGTTGGGGGACATGGATATACCTTAGATGCACCTGGAGCCTTAAAACTCATTCGAGCGATCGAGCCCAAGATAGTAATACCAACAAACTATGACGACAAAGACCTTAAATATCCTGTACCACAGGACTCTCTAGAGGATGCCCTAAAGACTTTCGGTATGGAGCCTAAAGAGAGAGTTAATAAACTTAAGATTAAATCTTCGGACTTATCCGATTCGACTCAAGTTTTTATACTGGAAAAGTCTTAGGACTTTTCGACTAAGCCTTTTTTCTTAAGAGTTCGAAGTGCTTGAGTGCTGATCTTAAGAGTGGTCTTTTTACCATCTATAACTAGTGTCTTAGTCTGTAGGTTAGGCTTCCATGTCTTCTTGGTGTGGCGCATAGAAAAGCTGACATTGTTGCCAAACTGCTTTCCTTTACCTGTAATATCACACTTGTTCATAGTTATTCCTTAATACTTGAGAGCAATAGGGTAGTATTTTATAGAATTTTCCTCAATCCGTCAATCTTGTGACAAGAGTAAAGGACCGTTGTGCCTGTTATACTAGCTATCATGTTTGACAGTCTGTCTTCCACCGACATCGTGATAGTAATCGTTAGTATCATTGTCTCATTGAGTATTCATGAGGCAATGCATGGTTTTACAGCTCACTGGCTAGGGGATTCCACCGCCGAAGACATGGGTAGGCTGACTCTTAACCCGCTAAAACATATCGATCTATATACTACAATTTTCCTGCCGATCATAACGATAGTTTTTTTCCATTTTCCGTTTCTCATAGCCAAGCCAGTACCATTCAATCCCAATCGAGTTAAGTTTGGAGAATACGGAGCAGCGTTAGTAGGGATTGCTGGGCCACTAACAAATTTATCCTTGGCTGTGATAAGCGGTCTGATACTCAGGTCCGCCAATATAGACGCCAATGGTCTACTTGCAAACATATTGGTTATTTTTACAGAGATAAACGCGGCCTTTTTCGTAATCAACATGATTCCAATTCCACCTCTCGATGGATCAAGACTACTGTATGCATTTGCTCCAGAGCCACTTCAAGACCTTATGGCCAGTATTGAGCGAACAGGATTTATGGCCATGGTGCTTGTCTTTCTTGTAGTATTTTATCTACTAAGTCCCGTAATCAGTTCTATTGATAACAGCTTGATACAGTTTATTGTTGGCTGAGTCACCTAAGGGTATAATATTACTGGCTGGGAACTACCGAAAGAATGATTTTCTAATAACATATGTACGGGAGTTCGATATTTTTGGAGACCGTGGTCTCCAAGTGAGAACACCCACCTGGTGTAAATCAGGTTAATCATATCGGAGTAACCCCAGCTTTTCTTATTATCCGGGGTGTGGCGCAGTTGGTAGCGCGTACGGCTGGGGGCCGTGAGGTCGTCGGTTCAAGTCCGGCCACCCCGACCAAACTACTAAAATGCTCTGTCAGGAGGCAAAAAATGTGGCACATCGAGAAAAATAGCTTACACAAGGAATTCACCTTTACTGATTTTGAGGAAGCTTTTCGTTTTATGACCGAAGTTGCTGCTATAGCTGAAGAGCAAAATCATCATCCTCGTTGGCAGAATGAATGGAATAGGGTATCAATATGGCTAAATACTCACGATCAAGGAGACAAGGTAACTGATAAAGATAGGAAGCTTGCTGAATCCATAGACGGAGTTTACAAGCAGTTTACTTCTAGTACAGAGTCAGTAAGCGACATCAAGATATATACAGATGGTGGTTCCAGGGGCAACCCGGGTCCAGCCGCTAGTGGATTTGTGTTGATCGCTGAAAACGGTGATATTGTTCTAAAGAAGGGCGTTTATTTGGGCATCACCACCAATAACCAGGCCGAGTATCAGGCCCTAAAACTAGCATTAGAAGCAGCTAAGACTCTCAAAGCAACTAATCTGGACATATATATGGACAGTTTATTGATAGTAAACCAGATCAAGGGTACGTATAAGGTAAAAAATGCCGAACTATTGCCACTCTATAACTCAATAAAGAAGCTAATAGAGGGCTTTAATAGTGTTTCGTTTACTCACGTCCCTAGAGCGTTAAACAAATTGGCCGACGCAATGGTTAACGAAGCACTGGACGAGGCTGCTGGATCTGCTTAGTTTTTATGCTATAATAGCCGGCATACCAGATTGTTGATTGGTCGCTTGTTTAAAAAGCAAGAGGAAAGTCCGGGCAGCGTAGGGAAAGGCAGTTGTTAACGGCAACCAGGGGTGACCCTAGGGAAAGTGCCACAGAAACAATACCGCCTATTCATAGGTAAGGGTGAAAAGAACGAAGTAAGAAATCGTATTTCTCGTTGGTGACAACGAAAAATGGTAAACCCTGTCTGCTGCAAGGTGATGAGTTAGTGTTGATTTATCAACTAGTTTCCCGCTATAACTCATCGGAAATCCGCTCGACTTCGGTGGCGACACCCGAGCTAGATAGATGACCGATTAAAACAGAACCCGGCTTACAGATAATCTGGTCTAAAATTTTAAAATCAAATTAATAAACCGCCATACAAAAGGCGGTTTATTTTTTGTTTAACAGACTTACTATTTAGCAGTTTTAGTAGACTTAACAGCTTGTATAACAGCTGTCATAACAGCAGGCTCATTAACAGCTAGTTCGCTAAGCACCTTGCGGTCTAGTTGTATGTCCGAAGCCTTAAGGCCGGCTATCAGCTTACTATAGGTAGTCCCGTTTAAACGGGCTGCCGCATTTATACGAGCATTCCATAACTCACGAAAGCTTCTCTTTCGATTTCGGCGATCACGGTATGCGTATTGTAGTGATTTAGTTACGGCCTGACGACCGCGACGTACACTAGCCCTGTGCGGATGAGTCATGCCTTTACTGGCATGTCTGATCTTTTGATGTCTCTGGTGGCTTGTAACGCCTCTCTTTACTCTCATATCTTATACTCCCAGGTTCAGCTTAATGTTTTTGGCGTTAGCACCATCAACAGTCTGAAAACTAGTAATCCTTCTCTTACGTGAACCACTTTTCTTCTGTAAAAAGTGATTGCCATTAACATGACGGGTTCGAACTTTACCGTTTTTGGAAACTTTAACGCGGTCTTTGGTGCCGCTATGAGTCTTTAGCTTTGGCATGTTGATTGCTCCTTATAACAAAACTGAGTTGTTTACCAGCAAGCTGGGGTTGTTGATCGACGGTAATAGCTTCTCCTAGTCTGGCGATAATCTTTTCGGCTAATTTAAAGCCTAATTCCTTATGAGCCAGTTCGCGTCCCCGATAAAATACCGTAAGTTTAGCCTTGTGTCCAGCTTCTAGGAAGCCAGAGACCTTATTGAGCTTAACATCTAGGTCATGATCGCTAATCTTCATACCGAATCGCATTTCCTTTATCTCGAGAGATTTAGCGTTACGCTTGCTCTTTTGAGTTTGTTTAGTGCGTTGGTAGTTGTATTTACCCCAGTCTACTATCTTAGCGACGGGGGGGTTAGCGTCAGGAGATATTTCAACTAGGTCTAAACCTTTGTCCTCGGCTAGCTGAATTGCTTCAGCTCTTGAATAAACACCGAGTTGGCTTCCGTCTTCGTCAATAACTCTTAGCTGTGGTGCCCGAATAGCACTATTCAGGCGAGTAGTCTTGCTAATAAATGATACTCCTATCCATTGGTTAGATCTTGATTGGCTAGATTATAACAGATGAGCTAACAGAGATCAAGATAGATTAGGCGTAAGCACCTAACATTTAGTTAGGGAGTAGACCCTAAAAAGAAAAGCAGCTTGCTGTTGGGCAAGCTGCTTATTTTAGTGTTATTGGTTTTTGGTTGAAGTTTTGCGTTGTTTCTTTTTCAAGGAACAACGGCTTGCGAGAAGCCGTTGTTACATTGTCTTTTTGTTTTTGAGCACTTTTTTTATTCAAGTGCTGACCCTATCTTATAGAATGCATGAATTACCTGTCAATAACAATAATGCATAAACAATATAAAAGCTGTGCATAACTTTTAGTTTAGCTGCCTGAATGCTATAAAAACCCACAAATTTGACTAATTTTCCGTAGGTCTACGTGTCATGAAATGCTTTGTCCGGTTGACCAATCCAACTAGTAGGGCATCATTATTTAAGTACTGAGCAATAATGGTTGGATTGAACGCATTAGATGCATTAGCTTGCCCTTGGCTAAGGCCTCCAGACACTGGCTGCTAAAGCTTGATGACCATGTACGGAGTGGTCTACTACGCTTTTATGTTAGTAAGTGATCCACATGGCCATTCTTTGTAATTAGCTTGGCATATTAATCGGCGCGACTAAGACGTGCATAAGTCGTGATTAGGACACGTGTCTAGGGGCTTTAATAGTACGTCAAAAGTTGGCGTTTTCAGGCAAAATAATTTTGGCTATATGGCTCAGATTTTTTATAGCAATGGGGGTACTCAGGCAGCTCTAAATGCGATCTTTTTTGTACTCACAAATTGACTGCTAAAATCGCATTATTTACGTAGAAAAATAGAAGTCTAGCAATTAAATAGGACGACTAAATCTGCGAATTTTTAACGCTAATGCTGAATTAAAACGACTAGAAAAACTAGTATTTTAATCAAATTGAACATAGCAACATGTACATAGTTGTTTAAATAGCTACGAATTTAAATGGACAAATTACAGACACAGGAAGTCAATATTACTACAATATCCGATTGACGTATGCACCGGTTTGTGCTAAGTTAGACGGGTAAGTTAAAAACACAAAAACTTGCAAACACGGTCGGGGGGCCGATATCGCTCTGACTACCAAATCGGTAGAAAGAGCGGTCAGTCACGCTAAGGACGGTAAGTGCTATAAATTCATTTTTTACGAGCAGATTTACCGTCCAAAGCTCTAAGTATATTTTCAAAAAAATGGGCGCTAGAATAACAAAATTCTGACGCCTTTTTTGTTTCAGTAGCAATACTAATGTGTCATCATTATTAATATGAAAACTATACGAAAAGGTGCAATTGTAATAATTCTATTTATTCTTGGCTTAATGCTATTTACCTTAACTAACCCTCAATCGGCTCCTGCGGTAATATTGGTGGTTCCGTTTATACTGCTGTACGTATTATTCCTATACACCTTTAACGTCATCTTAAAACGTAATATTAAGTCTTTATCCACCAGAGAAAACAGGAGAAAAAGAGTGTCCATAGCCGCCATAATAGCTGCTCTACCGGTAATGCTTTTAGCTTTGCAGTCCATAGGTCAGCTGACTACTAGAGACGTTATTACCATAGTTATATTAATAACCGTCTTGGGTTTTTACATTACCCGTATATCTTTTACGAAAAACCAGTCCATACAGGATTAAGCTAGAGTTCAATAACTGATATAATATTGGGATGGACAATCACGCCAATCAGGGCCCTAATTTAAACTTGCCTCCTGTGGGGGGAGAAGCAGGACCAGCTACGATTAATCACGAGTTAGGATCGTATTCTAGTTCTCCCGAAAAAGAGAGAATTCCTGAGTCTTCAGCAGGGCAGACACTCAGTTCTCCGCCTTCGCTTATACCAGTACTACCTGTAGATAGCCCTTTGCCAGTATCTAATCCTATTGCTCAAGATGATCAGACCACCAATCGTACCCTAGTTATATCTGACGAGAGCCGGGATTTAATAGCCAAAGAGTGGATTCTAAGGGCCAAGAGGATTGTTAATCAAACCAGGGACGATCCTTATAAACAAAGCCAAGAGTTTAATAAACTTAAGGCAGAATACGTTAAGCAACGCTACAATATGACCATTAAAGTCAATAATGAGTAGTAGTTAGGTGGAGTAAAAGTGGGGGTACTAATTTTCATACTGATCTTCCTTGCGGCGTTAGTCATCTTCTTTGGC
This sequence comes from Chlamydiota bacterium, assembly GCA_903970425.1. Taxonomy (GTDB): domain Bacteria; phylum Patescibacteriota; class Saccharimonadia; order Saccharimonadales; family UBA4665; genus CAJCIR01. The sequence goes on from CAJCIR010000036.1 coordinate 22,319, forward strand.
CCGCCTGTCTATCTATATATTCAGAAAAACTTTAGGGAGCAGAAAAGCTACGAGAGGGGTCTTAAGATGATCCCACTCTTAATTCACTTACCGCCCCCAAGTGAAGATACTGATCTGAATGGACGAGATGTTAGAGATGTTACCGAGGAAACAATCTCAAAGGCCCAGATCATATACAATATCATTAGTAGTACCTTGCAAAAGGGATTCAAGAGCAAGTTCTATGGACAGCGTCACTTCTCCTTTGAGATTGTAGGGACCAATGGACGAGTCTACTTTTACGCTGCTGTCCCGGTCAGCCTTGTAGATGTAGTAAAACAAGCAGTGGTAAGTGCTTATCCAACAGCTCGCCTAGAAGAGGCTGAAGAGCACAATATCTTTAATCCAATCGGCAAGATCAGTAGTACCGTAGGAGGACAGCTAACCCTAAAAGAGGACTATGCCTATCCTATAGCGACATACCAAGATCTGAAACGAGATGCCATGCAGTCTATGCTCAACGCCCTATCTTCCCTTAATAAAGAAGATGGAGTAGGCATACAAATTGTTATGCGACCGGCAGAGACATCATGGCGAAAAGAGGCTTCTGAAGTAGCTTCCAATAAGAGAGAAGGTAAGGGTCACAAATCTGGTGGCAGTAGCGTTATCTTAGATGAAATTGAAAGTTGGATCAGGCACATTGTTCATGGCATTATATGGGGACCTCTCGAAGATAAAGGCAAGGAACACGGAGGGTCGTCTAGTAGCTCATCTGCTTTAGATCAATCAGTAATTGATTCAATAGAAGATAAGACTCGTCATCCGGGGTTTGAAGTGGTAATAAGAGTGATTGCTTCGTCTAATATAAGTCAACGCTCACAGAGTATTTTAAATCACGTAGTAGCTTCCTTCGCTCTCTTTGATTCTCCTGGAAAAAATGGCTTTAAGTACACTCCAGCAAAGGACATAGAGGAATTTGTAACAGCTTATATCCTACGTTTCTTCCCACACCAGAAGAAGAGAGATATTTTAAACTCAGTAGAATTAGCGACCATCTTTCACTTTCCTGACGAGAGCAACATACCAACATCTCAACTGGAAAGACAGGCTTCTAAGCAAGTTGATGGACCACGCAACATGTCTGATGACGGGCTACTGCTAGGCTATAACCTATTTAGGGGCGTTAAAAAGCCTATTCGATTAGCCATAGGCGATCGTCAAAGGCACATGTATGCGGTTGGACAGACGGGAACGGGTAAGTCCACGTTTCTAGAAAACCTTGCCCTACAGGACATGCTGAGTGGCAATGGCTTTGCATTCGTTGACCCTCATGGCGATACTGCCGAGAAACTTCTATCTATGGTGCCAAAAGAGCGTACTGAGGATGTTATCTACTTTTCTCCAGCAGACATGAGCTATCCCATGGGGTTAAACCTCTTTGAGTTCCGCGATCCCCAACAAAAGGACTTTCTTATCCAAGAGGCTCTAAATATGCTTTATAAACTGTACGATCCTCAACACCAGGGAATCATGGGCCCTCGATACGAACACCTTTTCCGTAACGCTGCCCTGACGATTATGGCCGACCCAGCTGGAGGGACTTTCGTAGACATACCTAAACTCTTTAGGGATCCGAAGTACGTTCAAGAGAAACTAAAGTACGTTACCGACCAAAGTGTCATTGAATTCTGGCAAAAAGAGATGCCCCAGTCCCAACGCTCCAATGAGTTCGGTGAGGTTATGAGTTGGTTTGTGAGTAAGTTCGGCGCCTTCTTATCTAATGAGATGATGCGTAACATTATTGGTCAAACAAAAAGCTCCTTCGATTTAAGAGATGTCATGGATAACAAGAAGATACTGCTGGTAAATCTAAGTAAGGGGCGACTCGGGGAACTTAACTCTAAGCTGCTTGGCATGATTTTTGTGATGAAATTCCAGGTGGCAGCTATGAGTAGGGCTAACTTGACTGAAGCCGAGAGAATAGATTTTGCCCTATACGTTGACGAGTTCCAGAACTTCTCAACCGACTCATTTGCCACAATAATGTCAGAGGCCCGCAAATACCACTTGAATCTAATAGTTGCTAACCAGTTTACGACCCAGTTAACAGACGAAATACGCGAGGCAGTTTTTGGAAACATGGGTACGATAGTTTCATTTAGAGTCGGTCAATCTGACGTTGAGGTTTTGTCTAGGTACTTCCAGCCAGCCTTCGAAGCAGAGGACTTACTTCGGTTACCAAACTACAATACAATTACCCGAACTCTTGTAGGGGGAGTCCCTACCAATCCTTTCAGTATGAGTACGCTGCCTCCACAGGGTGCTCCAAACCCCAAGCTGGCCGAAGCTCTCAAGCAGCTTTCTGCCGCGAAGTATGGCCGTCCTAAGCAGATTGTCGAGAAAGAGATCTTTGAACGACTGGCAGTATCAGCAGAACCAATTGCGCCACCGAGTACTTTTGGTTCACCGCCACCTGCACCCTCACGACCAGCCGGCCTACCTCCACAACAGGCTCCTAGCACCATTAATCCAGCAGCCTCACCAGCATTAGCGACTAACCAGCCTCCCGCTAAGACTAGTGGTTCTTCTTTCCTTGATGAGTGGCTGGCAAAGCGTAGTGCTCCGAACCCGACTACTTCCTCACCAAATCCAACGCCATCGATAGCACCACCCGCAGCTACTAATGATGCTTTTTCTCCACCCACTTATCCGGGCCTAGATACAGTTCCCTCCGTGCCAAACCAGCAACCAGTTGTTAGCTTATCGCCTGCTGGGCCACAGCTTCAATCAGTTATGAGCCAGCCACCACAACCGCAGCCTCCGAAGACGGAAGTACACCTAAATCTTAAGAATGCTAACCACGGCGATGAGGACGGCATCTTTATTGATCGTTCGGGTAATATACATTCAAGTCAACAAGCCTAAGGCTTGTCTTTTGTCATAAATTAGACTATAATTAACGGAGAAGGAATTGGATAATTATACCTTATAAATCCGAGAGGGTGATTTAGAAAATGGCTAAACAAAAAGAGTACGATTCTGACGATATTCAAGTGCTTGAAGGACTAGAACCGGTCCGCAAACGCCCTGGTATGTATATTGGTGGAACTGGTTCCGAGGGACTTCATCACCTTATTAAAGAAATTGCTGACAACTCAGTCGACGAGGCAATAGCTGGTCATGCTACTGAATTACATGTAACCATGAAAGCCGATGGCGCCATATCCGTTAAGGATAATGGACGAGGCATTCCTGTTGGCATTGTAGAGAAGACTGGTAAGAGTGGTCTAGAGACGGTTTTAACAGTCCTGCACGCTGGTGGTAAGTTTGGCGGCGGCGGTTACAAGGTCTCTAGCGGTCTGCACGGAGTAGGCAGTAGTGTGGTAAACGCTCTCTCTACTCGTCTGTTCGCTGAAGTTCGCACCGGTGGTTTTGTTTATGAGCAAGAGTACGAACGAGGCGTCCCACTTACGTCGATCCAGAAGAAGGGTAAGACTACGGAGACTGGAACGACTATTACTTTTTTGCCAGACAACACGATTTTTAAGGAGACAACCGAATTCGATTACGACTGGATTATCGATTATTTAAGACACCAAGCTTATTTGACTAAGGGTCTTAGAACCTACCTCTTCGATGAAGTCACAGGCCGCAGATTCAGTTTTTACTTTGAGGGCGGTATTCAATCTTATGTTAAACACCTAAACATAGGTAAAGAACCAGTTGATGACGACATTTTTTATGTCGACAAAATACAAGGCGATACTCAAGTTGAGATTGCTCTTCAATACACAGACTCATTTACGGAGACCATAAAGGCTTTTGCTAACAATGTCTTTAACCCAGACGGGGGAACTCACTTAACCGGTTTTCGTTCGGCTCTAACAAGGGTGGTTAATGACTACGCCAGAAAGAGCGGTGCCCTAAAAGAGAAAGAAGAGAACCTATCTGGTGAAGACACCCGAGAAGGTATGACAGCCGTCATCCTAGTAAAAATACCTGATCCACAGTTTGAAGGACAGACAAAGAACAAGCTTGGTAACCCAGAGACCAGAGCTTATGTAGAGCAGGTCATGACCGAATACTTCAACTACTATCTAGAAGAGCATCCTGCTATAGCCAAGAAGATTGTTGATAAAGCTCTTCTATCAGCAAGAGCTCGAAAGGCAGCACGTGCCGCTCGTGAAAACATCATCCGGAAAGGGGTGCTAGAAGGTGCCAGTATGCCAGGAAAACTGGCTGACTGCTCGTCTAAAGATCCAAAGAACTCTGAACTATACCTAGTAGAGGGTGACTCAGCTGGAGGCTCGGCAAAGAGTGGCCGCGACAGCGCTACTCAAGCTATATTGCCCCTAAGAGGCAAGGTTCTTAACGTTGAACGAGCTCGACTAGATAAAATGTTGGCTAACAATGAGATTCTCAACCTTATCAAGGCTATGGGAGTAGGTATTGAAGAGTCATTTGATGTCAGCGCACTTCGCTACGACAGGATAATTATCATGACCGATGCCGATGTTGACGGATCACACATTAGCACGCTGCTTTTGACCTTCTTCTTCCGATTCATGCAACCTGTCATCGATGGCGGACACCTATACTTGGCTAAACCACCTCTATTTGAACTTGTTAAACAGGGTAAGAAGGGCAATACCTTTATATATGATGAGGATGAATTGACTGTAGTCCTAGATGAGATTATCGCTGCTCGAAAGAAGGAAGGCGTAAAGATAGATCCTGAGGATGAACAATACCGCCAAGCTGGATTCATTGAGCAGAAACGCTACAAGGGACTTGGTGAAATGGATGCCGAGCAACTGTTTGAGACGACTATGAACCCTGAGAAGAGAGTATTAGTGCAAGTTAGGGTTGAAGATGCTGAAAAGGCCGATGCTATATTCAATAAGCTTATGGGGACAGAGGTGGAGTTACGTAAAAACTTTATACAGTCACACGCGAAGTTTGTAAAAGACCTGGACATTTAGGATTATGAACGACGAAGAAAAAGCGGAAATAATAACAAAAGCAGAAACGCACTCTCGAACTATTGAGCCAAGAACTGTTGAAGACGTAATGGAGGACAGCTATCTACGCTATTCCATGAGCGTAATAGTGTCCAGAGCTCTTCCAGACGTCCGTGACGGCCTAAAACCAGTCCATCGCCGCATTCTATACACCATGAACCGTGACGGCATTAGAGCGGGCTCTAAAACACGTAAAAGCGCTAACGTTGTTGGTGCTGTAATGGGTGACTATCACCCTCATGGCGACGCCTCGATTTACGATGCCATGGTACGCATGGCTCAACCTTGGTCTATGCGTTACATGTTGGTTAATGGACAGGGTAATTTTGGCTCAATGGATGGAGATCCGCCAGCCGCTATGCGTTATACAGAGGCCAAGATGGCTCGCTTGGCAGAAGAACTACTGGCTGATATAGACAAGGAAACCGTTGATTTCAGAGAGAACTACGACGGTCGCCTACAAGAACCAGTTGTTTTACCAGCTAAATTACCTAACCTACTATTAAACGGACAACTTGGTATAGCCGTTGGTATGGCGACTAATATTCCTCCTCATAACTTGAGTGAATTGATAGACGCAACTGTTCATCAAATTGATCATCCTGATGCTACTCTTGATGATCTTTTAGAGCACATAAAGGGCCCCGACTTCCCAACAGGCGCTGTTGTCTACGGTAAAGAAGCTCTACGAACAGCTTACGCAACGGGTAGGGGCGGAGTTGTTGTAAGGGGCGTTGCAGAGCTAGTGGAAGGTGCTAAAGGCCGCCACCAAATTGTTATAACAGAGGTTCCTTATGGACTCAACAAGGCTTCTCTAATAGAAAAGATAGCTGATCTTTATAAAGACAAGAAGATAGCTGGAATAAGTGACATTCGAGATGAGAGTGCTAGAGGTAACGTTAGGATAGTTATAGATCTCAAACGCGATGCCTATCCTAAAAAGCTACTAAATCAGTTATATAAACTTACGCCACTTCAGACGATGTTCCACTACAATATGCTGGCACTTATCGATGGCATCCAGCCCCGTATCTTAGGACTTCAGGACATCCTACAAGAGCATATAAAGCATCGCCAAGTTGTTGTTAGGCGTCGAACAGAATTCGAACTCAGAAAGGCTCAGGAACGAGCTCATGTGCTTGAGGGACTAAAGATTGCCCTAGACCATATAGACGAAGTAATTAAAACCATACGAGCCAGCCAAACAACTGATGAAGCCCAAGAAAATCTAATCAAGCAGTTTAAGCTAAGTGAGATCCAAGCTAAGGCTATTCTCGCCATGCAACTTAGGACCCTCGCGGGTCTAGAGCGCAAAAAGATAGAAGACGAACTAGCTGAACTGATGAAATTAATCAGTGAACTTCAGAGCATTCTGGCCGACGAGAAAAAGATCCTAAAGATTGTTAAAGATGAGCTAGTCGAGCTTAAAAAGCAATACGGAGACGAGCGACGCACAAAAATTATTGACCAAGAACTTGGAAAAATGAATGACGAAGACTTGGTTCCTGATGAGCAGGTAGTGGTCACCATGACGTCTGCTAACTACGTTAAGCGCAGTCCAATAGCTGAATATAAGAAGCAGGGTCGTGGCGGCAAGGGCAAACGAGGCATGGTTACCAGGGAAGAAGACGTTATTGAACACGTAGTTAATGCAAGCACTCACGACTACTTGCTCTTCTTCACTAATAAAGGCCGAGTCTTCCGAATTAAGACTTACGAGGTCCCAACCTCAAGCCTAAACGCTAAAGGTATCGCTTTGGTCAACTTGTTGCAGCTACAACCAGAAGAGGTAGTCACGTCGGTAATTAACGTTAGCAAGGGCGAAAATACTAAACATTTGATCATGTGTACGGTTCGTGGAGTTGTAAAGAAAACACCGTTTGAACAGTATCAGAATGTACGTAGTTCGGGCCTTATTGCCATTAATTTGGACGACGGGGATGAGCTCAGATGGATAAGAATGACTAGTGGCGACGATGAAGTTGTTATTTCTACATCGCTTGGACAAGCAATTAGGTTCCATGAAAAGGACGTAAGACCTATGGGAAGAGCATCACGGGGTGTTCGTGGTATTAGACTGCGAACCGGTGACCAAGTTATCGGTATGGACATCGTATTGGAAGGCTCCAGCATATTTGTCATTAGTAAGAATGGCTATGGTAAGCGAACTAAGATTTCTCAGTTCACTCCGCATGCTCGTGGGGGCGTGGGTATCCGCTCAGCTGTAGTGAACACAAAAACAGGTAACCTAGTCGGAGTAAAGACTCTAACAGATGACCAACAGGAAGTAATCCTTATTTCATCGCAAGGGCAGACCATTCGTTTGGGCCTTAAAGACATTCCCGAATTGGGTAGAGCTACCCAAGGTGTACGTATCATGCGAACCAATGACGGGGACGAAGTTGTGTCTCTCGCACTTGCTGATAAAGCCGAAGAAATCATCGAAGAATAATTATCGATTTCCAAAGATATTATTTTCTTGACATTACTTGCCATAACAGGTTAAGATGAGCGTCGAGCTTTTGAGGCTTGTTAGATGTTCCTTAAAAATTTGAATAGTGCAAATCAACGTCAGTTCATTTTTGACTAATATGTTTTTATATAGACAGTCAAATTCTTTTGGAGAGTTTGATCCTGGCTCAGGATGAACGCTGGCGGTGTGCTTAATACATGCAAGTCGAGCGGCAACATGCACTTCGGTGTGATGGCGAGCGGCGGACGGCTGAGTAACGCGTGGGAACGTACCCCAAAGTGAGGGATAAGCACCAGAAATGGTGTCTAATACCGCATGTGCTCTAAGGAGTAAAGCTCCGGCGCTTTGGGAACGGCCTGCGTCCGATTAGCTAGTTGGTGAGGTAATAGCTTACCAAGGCTACGATCGGTAGCTGGTCTGAGAGGATGACCAGCCAGACTGGGACTGAGAACGGCCCAGACTCCTACGGGAGGCAGCAGTAGGGAATTTTCCACAATGGGCGAGAGCCTGATGGAGCAACACCGCGTGCAGGATGAAGGCCTTAGGGTCGTAAACTGCTTTTATGTATGAAGATTATGACGGTAGTACATGAATAAGGATCGGCTAACTCCGTGCCAGCAGCCGCGGTCATACGGAGGATCCAAGCGTTATCCGGAATTACTGGGCGTAAAGAGTTGCGTAGGTGGCAAAGTAAGCAGGGCATGAAAGCGTGTGGCTCAACCATACATACATGTTTTGAACTGCTCAGCTAGAGGACGAGAGAGGTAATTGGAATTTCTAGTGTAGGAGTGAAATCCGTAGATATTAGAAGGAACACCGATGGCGTAAGCAGATTACTGGCTCGTTTCTGACACTAAGGCACGAAAGCGTGGGGAGCAAACGGGATTAGATACCCCGGTAGTCCACGCCGTAAACTATGGATGCTAGCTGTTAGTCGTATCGACCCGACTAGTAGCGAAGCTAACGCGTTAAGCATCCCGCCTGTGGAGTACGGTCGCAAGACTAAAACATAAAGGAATTGACGGGGACCCGCACAAGCGGTGGAGCGTGTTGTTTAATTCGAAGGTAAGCGAAGAACCTTACCAAGGCTTGACATCCTGAGAAGGTCCCCGAAAGGGGACTGTGCCTTCGGGAATTCAGTGACAGGTGATGCATGGCCGTCGTCAGCTCGTGTCGTGAGATGTTTGGTTAAGTCCATCAACGAGCGCAACCCTTTTAGTTAGTTGCTTTTTCTAGCTAGACTGCCCTGGTAACAGGGAGGAAGGAGGGGACGATGTCAGGTCAGTATCTCCCTTACGCCTTGGGCCACAAACACGCTACAATGGCCGGTACAAAGGGCTGCCAAGTCGCGAGACGGAGCAAATCCCATCAAAGCCGGTCTCAGTTCGGATTGTAGGCTGAAACCCGCCTACATGAAGCTGGAATCGCTAGTAACGGTAGGTCAGCATTACTACCGTGAATACGTTCCCGGGTCTTGTACACACCGCCCGTCAAACCATGAAAGTCGCCAATACCTGACGTGTTCGCTTGCCGAGCCCTAAGGTAGGGGAGATGATTGGGGTTAAGTCGTAACAAGGTATCCGTACCGGAAGGTGCGGATGGATTACCTCCTTTCTAGGGAGATTACTAGCGTCGGATTGAGCAATCGATCTGAGAGCTAGGTCGATCTTGGTAAACTGAGTTTTAGTACTGTCAGTTTACTTTCCACATTTATGTGGCAAGATACAGTTCTGAACAACCGAGTTGACGTTGGTTGCACTATTCAAGTTTTTACAGGTATGAACTCTCCGTCTACGGAGAGTTTTTATTTGAGAGACTTAGTTGCTTATAAGAGAGAGTTTCGTTACAATACCGCTATTCTTTGTCTGTGGGCTTGTAGCTCAGTTGGTTAGAGCGCGTCACTGATAATGACGAGGTCCCAGGTTCAAGTCCTGGCAAGCCCACCAGAAGAATATGGGGATATAGCTCAGTTGGCTAGAGCACCTGCTTTGCAAGCAGGGGGTCCAGGGTTCGAGTCCCTGTATCTCCACCAGAGTTTCGTTGTGATATCATAGTAAACATCAAAAGCAGTAGGGAGGGGATAACAACCACTGATGAATAAAATTGCTCATTACCTGCAGGATCACGTACTCGGGGAAGTCATGGACTCAGCGGATGCTAGACAGTATTTCTCTACGGACAATAGCATTTTAAACATTACTCCATCTGTTATTCTCTATCCAAGTAACGAAAACGATGTTAGAAAAACAGCAAGATTCAGCTGGCAACTAGCTGAGCGAGGACGAGTTATACCAATAACTGCCCGAGGCTCAGGAACTGACCAAACTGGTGCCGCCATTGGTAGTGGAATTATTATTGTTTTTCCAGCACATATGAACCGCATAGTTGAGTTTGATGGCAAGAATGGCGATGCTGTTATTGAGCCTGGCATTAACTACGGTAAACTACAGCAAACCCTACACACACATAACCGTTTTCTACCGCCGTTTCCGGCTTCTTTAGAGTATTCAACCGTAGGTGGTGCGATAGCCAATAACTCCGCTGGTGAGAAGTCCATAAAGTACGGTGACACCCGTCGCTACGTTAAAGCGCTACGAGTTGTTCTGGCTAACGGGGAGGTCATTGAGACAGGTCCGCTCAGTAAACGGGAGCTTAATAAAAAACTTGGTCTAACAACTTTTGAGGGGGAAGTGTATCGTTCCCTGGACGTATTGTTGGAAGAAAATACCGCGTTGATTAATGACATTGGTCCTAGGGTGACTCGCAATACTTCTGGATATGATTTAGCTGGTATCAAATCGAAGAAAGGCTTTGACCTAACCCCGTTATTTGTAGGCTCTCAGGGGACGCTGGGAATCATCACCGAAGCTATGCTACAAACAGAGATACATAACACTGGCAGTACTCTTGTTGTGGGTTTCTTTGATGATTTGCAGAACGTACAGGATGCTGTTCTGAGCCTTAATGAACTTTCTGATCTTCCTAGTGCCATAGAGATGGTTGATGCTCAGTTACTCAGCCTAGTGGACCGCCTTAATCCCAACCTACTGAAGAACGTGATAACTAAACCGTACCCAAATTATGTCTTGTTTGTGGAGTTTGATAATGCCAATGATCGTGTACAAAAACGTCTAGCCAGAAGAGCCCGAAAGATTTTCGAAAAATATGCGGCTTCTCACCAAGTTGAGAGCGAAGAGGAGAAAAAGGCAGAGCTTTGGAAGATACGTCAGGCCTCGTCGGTTGTCTTAACCTACGTCGAAGGTGGATCAAGATCAATACCGTTAATAGAAGACGGTATAGTGCCGTTAGACAAGCTAAATGAATACATAGCCGGCTTATACCAATTATTCGAGCGAAACCATCTGCAGATCGCTCTGTGGGGACATATTGGCGAGGGCAACATACACGTCCAGCCTTTCATGAACTTGGCTCAGGTGGGAGATCGACAAAGGATATTTAAGCTGATGGATGAATACTACACCATGGTCATTAACCTAGGAGGTAGCACCAGTGCTGGACATAATGATGGCCGACTACGTTCCCCTTATCTAGAGAAGTTATATGGCAAAGACACCATAGACCTCTTTGCAAAGGTAAAGAAGATATTTGATCCACATAACATTCTTAATCCAGGGGTGAAAACACCATCCAGTACAAATAATTTGAAAGACATACTGCGCAAAGAATACTCCAACGATTTATATACCCAGCTACCTAGATCTTAGGCTATGGTTGTTGCCAGGCTTGGCGGAACGCATAAAAAGCTGGGGTTGGGCGGTATCTGCTGTCAAACAGGTAAGAATGCGAATCTGTACCACCGAGCCATTTAAGCAGGTTATCTTTATCGGTAGTCCCAAATTCATCGAAGCTGACACAAGATTCTGACTCTATGCAGGCTCTCACCATATTGTAGTTTATCTGTGATTCTAACTGATTTTTATAAGTGTTAGTTCCTTTAACGGAGTTAATATTAACGTCAAATTCTGTAACGTAGACGGGAAGTCCTAGAGCCTTAAATCGCTGCATGTTTTGTATGACTGCCGTCACGCTTGGAGGATCGGCGGCATTAATATGCATCTGCATCCCTATTCCTTCGATAGGCACACCTCTTGCCAGTGCTCCTTTGACATAATTGTATTCAGCATTAGATACGCTGTTTTCGGTCTCGTTATCGAAGTCGTTAAGTAGTAATTTGGCTTTAGGATCTGCTTGATGGGCCCAAATGAAAGAGTCGTCAATATATGTGGTGCCTTCACCGATATGGTCTGCCCACCAATCATCGAGACCATAGATATGCTGAGATCGAGTAAATGCTTCGTTTACCACTGTCCACTCAGCTACTTGACCCTTGTAGTGTCCTACGACAGTACTAATGTCCTGATGAAGGATGTTGAGTAGCTGAGCTTGAGTGTAGTTGCCACTTTTTAACCAGTTGGGAAGAAAATTCTTTTCACCCCATACCAGGTGGTGTATTTGAACTGGCATGTCATTAGCTTTGGCAAAAGCCATGACCTTATTGATCTTAGTGTAGTTATAGGTGGTTGGAGAGGGGCGAAGCGTGTTCCATTGGGCCTCACCATCGATAGTTACAAAGGAATATTGTGACTTGATGATATCCGTGTAGGGTTTTTCTGATAGGCGACTCGCCTCTACTCTCGTGCCTAGAGCTATGTCGTGAGCAGTGGCAAGGTCTTTAAGGGGTGGAGCAGGTAAGTCAGGGGCGCTTACGGAAAAATACCAATACAAGAAAGTTATGAGTATCACAACTACTGGGGTTAATAATAGAATTAACAGCTTATGAGATTTGTGTTTGCGTTTGTTTTTTTGTTTTTGTCCCACGCCACAATAGTATCTTCAATCTGTATAAATATCCATCCTTAAGATAGGTAGATGGTTATTTTTCTTATCAAGAAGTTGTATACTATTTCTATAATTTAAAAATAAAAAAATGAACGAAGAACAACCTAGTGACGTTGCAGTACTTAACCCCGGAGATAGCTGGCAGGCACTAGGTCAACACGTAGCCGAGCACCCAGAGCAATACCACGAGGGCATCAAGCCTATTATCGAAGGCTTGGTCCAGCAACATACAGGTGTTCCCCCTACAACACAGGAAGCAGTGCAAGCTCTACGGATGGTTCCGCTAGAGAAGGCGGCGGGTGAGGCTGTGCAGGCTGTGGAACGCACGAGTGGAGTAAGAAACTCCGACCGTGAGAGAGATGAGGTTAGCGTCAACAGAGTTGGACTGATGGCCGAACTCAGCAAGATGGCTCCACAATTGGCCAGCGAAGCATTTGATGTTGCCTCTAAGATACCCAATAAATACGACAAGTATAAGGCAGCTGCAAGGCTTGTTCGTGTAGCCGTAGAAACCAATAACATTGAAAGGTGTCTGGACCTTTTTGCGGACGAGGAAAGTAATTATTCTCGAAATAATTTGCTTGGTCGCATCGCCACCGAGCTATCGCATAGCGGAAAACCTGATGAAGCTATCACTCAGGCTCGTCGCATTTCATCAGTTGATTCACGGATGGAAGCGCTCACTAAAATTTTAGAAGACCATCCTGAGAAGGCATCAGAAATTCATACAGCGGTTCTTGATACCAGCATCGATTCTGAGGCAGAGCGTGAGAAAAACCCAGCTAGTGAAAGTGACTTCGAAAGAGATCGATACAGGGTTAAGGCGTTAATAAAACTGGCAGACCATCTGCCTGAAGCAGCAAAAGAAGCTGCGGAGAGAGTTAGGCGTAATGAAGGAGAGCTGAGGCATTATGACATTGACGATTTGCTTGAGCTATCAAAGCGCGAACCTTCCATAACACCTAAGGTAGCTGAGCTATACGACTCTTGGCAGAGTCAACCTGAAGCAAAATTATCTCTTTATGAACTTAAAAATACGATCCCGGAACGAGCCGATAAAGTCAGGGAAACTGCGCTCGCACTATCTAGTCAGGGTCATAGCTCTGAAGCCGTTACATTAGCTGAGACGCTAGGTTCTCGCAGGATGGAGGATATAGCATCGGAGTTAGCGAATGCTGCCATACGCTTCGGGCATCCAAAACAGGCTGCAGAGCTGGCCAAGAAGCTTGGGGGGTATGAAGGGGTTAAACTGTGTAAGAATATTTTGCCCAACCTCCAAGACCCAGAAACCAGAAGCCTAGTAATCGACCAAATTCGACGAAATGGTAACCGGAAGGATCTGGCTGCTGCAGCTAAGTATGCGCCGGAGCTAATTTTAGAGGTTGAGGCTCAGATTGAAGGAATGAGTTCGGGTTTCGATAAGAGGGACGCACAGGATGAGTTAATTCCAGCCTTTATAGCAAGCGGACGCAAGGAAGAAGCACTGAAGCTACTTAGCAATAAAATGTCCTGGCAAGTCGAAAAAGTCATGGAAAGTTTAGAGCTCCCAGCAAATTTAGAGGTAGTAAAAGACATTGCCTACAACTATCTAAAGGCTGGTGATAAGGCTAGGGCGCTTGCAAAATTAGCAAAGTTTTACCCTGAGGCAGCTAGCGATTGCATGAGAGTCATAGATGAAGATCTAGTACCTGAGATTGCTGAGTATCGTGCGAAAGAACGTCATGAAAGGCTGTTTAACGAGTTGGATACGGTGGAGACCGTAAAACTATTAGCAGAAGCTGGTTTCGTTGATGAGGCGGCTAAAGTATCCGAAATTTTGATATACCGAGATAACTACATTGTGGCTGTATCCGATTTTGTACACTCACGCCCGGATATGTTACCAACATTTATTAAATACATAGGTAAGAATGCCGGTCGTATGGACGAGAATGAGCGTCTACAGAAACTGGCAACTGTAATTGGTCGATTACCGGAAGATCAGATAGCTGGTCTACTACCAAACCTCTCCGAAATGGAAAGTAGTGCATCCAGACTCATGGTCGCTGATATAATCGGAGGTAAGCTAATTAGTAGTGGCCGGTCGCAGGACTTGCTCAATTTGCTCCCAGAAAAGCTGTCAGACCGTACGGGCACTGAGCTTTATAAAAAGATAGCGGTCGAATTTGCTAAGCGTGGAGAGCTTAACAACATCCGGAGTATTGTTGAGCGCTTTAGCAACCAATATATTAGTCGTGTTTCCCTGTTAGCCGATATAGTTGATGTAGCGCCGGAACTTGCCCCCGACCTATGGCGAGATTTACAGGAAAAGTTGAATGAGCCTCAGTACCGTTTTGATCCGGATAAATTTGTCATAAAAATCGCTGCATCTGTGCCAGAAGCTGCAGATTATCTAATGGACTCTCTAAGGGCTAAGGGCACTGATTACAGTAAAAAGATCTCTGCAGTTAACGCCTTGATAGATGCTGGTCGAGCTAGTGAAGCATTAGAGATAGTGGGCTCAATGTGGGGGATTGACGAGATGTTACCGAGAATAATACCGACACTTATAGAACATGGTGACATAGCCCTAGCTTTAGACAAAGCCCGGTCTATCTCTGATCCCTTTGTGCAAGCAAGAGCGCTAGCAAGTTTAGTCCCACGCGAACATGAACCAGCTCATAAAGCCCTGCTCCATGAACTGCTTGGTGGAGTTGGTGTGGAGGGAAGTGAGCACGCTATTAGTGATAGAAGCTTGAATGCCAGGTTCTTTACTGAGGAAATTGCTAAAGAGCCGCTACTGATCGAGACATTCCTAGGCCGTGCAACTAGCCCAGCAGAATTACTGGCTATAATGAAGACAATTGATGCGGCTGCGGAGATGGTGGAAAATGGCAATGACTTACGTTACCAAGCGCTAAAGTCTCTTAAACGTTTTGACACTAAAGATACGCTTGCAGGTTATTGGAAAGCAGATCTGCAGGAGCAAGCCTTGGGCGGCGAGAAAGCCGATCACAACAGATTTAAAAACCTTCCTAACTTGAGACAACTAGATGCAAATCTGAAGGGCAGGACCTCAGAACTTGTCCATGGTCTCCTGAAAAGTGGCTACGGCGCTGCTGACCTTTTTGAACACCCATGGTTATTAAAGCAAGAGATTCTTGAGAAAGCTGATAAGGGTAACATTTTCCCCATTAATGGTTCAAAAGTGGAACAGCACGAATGGCTAGCCGACAATTCTTTTGTAGGACTTCAAGGCTTCAGCCGCCGGCAAATTGGCCAGATCTTAGCCAATCGTCTAGGAAACAATATGGAGTACAGTCTCCATGACGCCAGTCAGTGGCTGGAAACTTTCCAGGTTGGGGCCGTCATGGAATTGTACAATTCAGAAACGGGACAAATAGAGGATAAGCGCACGGTCGATCCAGAACTGGAAGATCAACTGCTTGGCATGCTACTTGATAGAACGTATTCTCCTGAGGAGCTTCGTCGTCTTCCGGGTTTTGCGAGCGCTAGTGGCGCAGCTGCTGAATTAAAGACACAGAAATTTGATCAACTATTTCATGAGCCTTCTTACGCTATTGTCTACGCTGCCATACTGCAGGAACTAGCAGCCTCCGAAACCGGTAGAATCGATAACAGGGAATCTTTGGAGAAAAGAATCAATGGTTGGGCTGAGTCAGGTATTATTGATGCTTGGCTGGGTCAAAGCAAGGAAATTGTGAATAGAGACGAAACTCTTGCATCTATGTCCCTGGGTTTGATTACGAATCTGTACGCTAACGGTAACTCGTCCTACGACCAGGAGCAAACTAAAATCTCCAACATCATAGGACAGCTAAATTCTATAGGGAAATCCCGCAAAGAGTACATTGACTCTACAACTACTTGGCTTAAGACCTATCAAAACTTACCGGCGCAGAAGCTACAACGTGCCTGGGGCGAACGAGCAAAAGCCTTGGCTGCTGGAGTACCAGATAATCCTAATGATATCTATGAATGGTCACTGGCTTCAGGACTACGTGAGTATTTATCAGGCAGTACCGATGAAAATGGCATGATAGATGGCAATATACCAGCTTCTGAAATGATGACACGCTTTAGATCTTTCATCCCAGAGTTAGTCACACGTTACGATAGTGACAGGACGGTCGGAGCTCTAACTCGTCTGTGGCGAGAACATAACCCTGAGGCCGACCTAGCTCCCCTAAGCGTTGAATTGCCTGACGGTTACACGTTTAAGGTATTCTCCAAAGATGACCCTGCCGGTATGACCATAGGTTACGATACTGATTGCTGCATGACACTCGGTGGTGCTAGTGAAAGCTGTATCTATGCTGGATACAGTGATCCACGCTTTGGTTTTGTTGGCCTATACGATCAAGATGAAAAACTAGTAGCGCAGTCATTCGTGTGGCATAACGACGATACTTTGGTGCTTGATAACATCGAGGGACAGCGTGGCCGCAACCTGGGCGACATACAGGGACGTTACAAAGAAGCATTAAAAGAGTATCTGATTAACTTAAATTATGATAAGCCAGAGCTGGGAATTAGGAATGTAAATCTTGGCACTGGATACCTAGACTCTCGGATTAGTACAGGGCTGGAGAGGGTTAGGGCTGTATCGTTGCCTGAAACAAACGAAAGTATATACACGGATGCTGGAAGCCAAATGAGACTACTAAGCCTATCGGAGGAGGAACTTGTGCAGAGGGGCAATAACGGGCCTGAAAACGACATTGAAGTTTTCCCTACAGCTATAGAGACCCAGCCAGAACGTGTGGCACAACCTGAGATGGTATCAATCTCCTCTCCCTCAGAGGGCGCTCAAATAATTAATGACATTGAGTCACAAGTTTATCCAGCAGAGATAGCCAACGGACGCGCCGATATCCGGGAGGATTTGGAACGACCGGACAACTATAGTTTCTTGATAGGTTCTAGAAACGGTAACGGCGGCACTGTTGGCTATATGATCGCTTATCATGATGATGAAGCAGACGGAGTGTACGTATCAGATCTAGCGTTGCTTCCTACTGAGCAACGTGGTGGCTACGGGGCCGCTGCTATGGACTATTTACTAGCTATGACAGCAGGCGTCGGTGAGAAAAGGGTTGTATTCGAAGCACGGGAGTCTACTTCATATCAGGCTCTACAGTCGCCAAGAGTAGCTTTAATCCTAGCTAAGCACGGCTATCTCATAACTCGCAGCCAGCGGATGGAAAATTACTTTGACAATGGTGAAAATGCGTATGAAGTAACACTAGAGATGCAGCCGGTGATGGTAGACGCCAAGGCCACGGCTTAAGCATAGTACTACTATATTGGTGCGCGAGAGAGGACTTGAACCTCCAAGCTTTTAAGGGCATAGCCACCTCAAGGCTACGTGTTTACCAATTTCACCACTCGCGCGAGTACTAGTAGCATACTGGTCCATTTTCAAAAAAACAACTAATGGCTAGAATATACCCAGCCTTGTATTCTGTGTTCTAAAACGATAATATACCTCGAGATTGCGGGCGATTAGCTCAGTTGGCTAGAGCATCTCGTTTACACCGAGAGGGTCGGGGGTTCGAGTCCCTCATCGCCCACCAATTAGGAGATATGAGTGTCAATTACTAGTGTTAAGTTGTTTTCCATACCTGTATCTAACCAAGATCAGGCTAGAGAGTTCTACGTTGATAAAGTAGGATTTGAACTAAAGAATGATCGGCTTATGGATCCGCAGCGTCGTTGGATAGAAGTGGGCCCCAAAGGTGCCAAGACCAGTATAACTCTAGTAACATGGTTTGGAGACATGACAGCTGGATCTGTTAAAGGGGTGGTGCTGCAGAGTGATGATCTGGAAGAAGACGTATCCATGCTGAGACAAAAGGGAATTCAATTTGAAGGTGAGACTCAGTATAAAACCGAAGGGCTATTCGTAACGTTCAAAGATCCTGACGGCAATGGACTTATTCTGCAGCAGCCAGCATTTTTTGCTTAGCGATAGTACATTTACGTGCACCAGACAGGTACCAAGTTGTAGCAATTTTGTCATCACTTTAAGCTTGACCGCCTCTGTTATACCTGCTACAATGTCACAAGTTTGAGTTTAGGCACGAGTCTAAGCGTAGTTTCTAGCATAAACTCAAGCGCGGCAATTATGAACTGTGGGATGCTGGGTTTTGTAACTTAAAAATTTGGATCATATAGATGAAAAAATATGACAAACGGCAAATTGTTGGTAAATGGACCAACAACTAGTCAATGCAGAAATGTAAAAAGTTACTCAAGCGCACATAAAGAATGCCTAGACGTAAGATACCGATGAAGGACGTATGGAGCTGCGAAAAGCTTCGGGGAGCTGCTAACTAAGCTTTGATCCGAAGATGTCCGAATGGAGAAATCCGGCAGGGGTTATGCCCAGTCACGCTTGTCTGAATACATAGGACGAGATGAGGTAACCGGGGGAACTGAAACATCTTAGTACCTCGAGGAAGAGAAATTAAACAAAGATTCCGTTAGTAGTGGCGAGCGAATGCGGAAGAGCCCAAACTTTTTAGGTTTCCGTCTGGTAACAGACGGATAAGTTGGTAGACGAAGATCTAAGAGGGGTTGTGACATTACAAAAGACCAGTACGGAGCCCTAGATTTATCTAGTTATCCGTAGTGGGAGTACAACCTACCATTGTTGTACATAAGGTAAGAAATTAGCGAGGCGAGCAGAACCGACTGGAAAGTCGGGCCAAAGATAGTGATAGCCTAGTATGCCAAGTTTCGCTGACCTTATATTTGTTTTGTCGAGTAGGTCGGGGCACGTGCAATCCTGACTGAATCTGGGGGGTCCACCCTCCAAGGCTAAATATATCTTACGATCGATAGTGAACTAGTACCGTGAGGGAAAGGCGAAAAGAACCCAGGAATGGGAGTGAAATAGATCCTGAAATTATGTGCGTACAAGGAGTCGGAGCCAATTTATTTGGTGACGGCGTGCTTTTTGTAGAACGATCCAGCGAGTTATTTGTTAGTGCAAGCTTAAG
>CAJCIR010000037.1 GCA_903970425.1 Chlamydiota bacterium
CATGGAAAAACTAGTCTTCTCGATGCTATAAGAGGATCTGAAGTGGTTAAGCAAGAGGCTGGCGGCATTACACAGCATATATCTGCATACCAAGTAACTCACAACGACAGACTGATAACATTCCTAGATACTCCCGGGCACGAAGCTTTTGCAGCAATCAGAGCTCACGGTGCCGAGCTAACTGACCTGGTTATCATTGTGGTGGCCGCCGATGATGGGGTAAAGCCTCAAACTATTGAAGCTCTACGCTTTGCTCGTCAGGCTGGTTCAAGACTGATAATCGCTATCAATAAGATCGATAAAGCAGGAGCCGACCCTAATAGGGTAAAGCAACAGCTTGCAGAACAAGGCGTGATGGTTGAAGGATGGGGCGGTGACGTTGTTACGGTCGAAGTGTCCGCAAAGACCAAGATCGGCATAGATAGCTTACTGGACATGATATTACTGGATGCTGATGTTGAAGATCTAAGAGCACCTATTGATACTCCTGGAGAGGGGTTGGTTATTGAATCACATATGGAAGTTGGGCGTGGCCCAGTAGCCCATGCCCTAGTAACCGAAGGAAAGCTTCACCCCAATGACTATATAGTTGCTGGGGGGACATATGCCAAGATTCGTACTCTAGAAACACCAGAAGGCAAACCGCTTAAGGAAGCCCTGCCATCTACCCCAGTAGTGATTATGGGATTCAAGGCGCTACCCGAGTTTGCCGATACCTTTATAGTGGCCCCCAATGAAAAAGATGCTCGCACTAGGGCCATACAGACACAAACTACTAGACAGTCGAGTGATAATCATCTTGGTCTAAATAGCGGTGAATTAATCAGTATTATTAACCGCACTAATCGGTTGCAGGAGCTACCGATTGTCATTAAGGCTGACGTACAGGGCTCCCTAACCTCGGTTATCGATAGTCTAAAAACAATAGAGACAGAAGAAGTCGCTATTAGAGTGGTTAGTTCAGGCGTAGGCCCCCTTAACGAAAACGATGTACATGCTGCCCATTCCTCAACCAATGCAATAATTTATGGCTTTAATGTAACGGCACCGACTAATATAAAACGACTAGCAACTCGCGATAAGGTTTCAATTCGCATATTCAATGTTATCTATGAACTATTGGATGACGCTAAGACAGAGCTCAGCAAATTACTAGCTCCAGAGATTGTCCAAAAGGATACAGGAACCCTATATGTTAAAGGTATTTTCAAAACCTCTAAGACGGAGGTAATATGCGGTGGAGAAGTTATGACAGGCAAGTTAATAGCCCCGTCTTTAGCCAGGGTTATACGTGGTAAAGAAGAGATAGCTGAGGTAGAAGTTACCAATCTTAAGAAGGGTCCGAACGATGCTAAAGAGGTTGTAGCAGGCGAGTTTTGCGGTCTCAATCTTAAGACTAAGTCTCGATTAGAGCTCCAAGAGAACGATGAGATAGTATTCTTCAGTAGAGAAACTGTCGAGAGAAAACTATAATAAAAGTGCTACAATATGCCCATGTTTAAACTAAACAATGATTTGCTAATTGAGCTTGGTTTAGATGCTCTTCCAACAGATGAGAAGAACAAGATGCTCAATCATATTTACGACACTCTAGAGATGCGTGTGGGGGTCAGATTAGCCAATCAAATGTCCGATGCCCAGCTTGATGAATTTGAGGGCTTTATTGATAAAAACGACCAAGATGGCGCGTTAAAATGGTTGGAAACTAATTTCCCTAACTATAAGGATGTTGTAGCCGATGAGCTTGATAAGCTTAAAGCCGAAATAAAACAACTTGCACCTCAAATATTGGCTAACTCTCCACCAGTTAACTCAGCGGCCCCTTTGCCCCCACCACCTCAACCAAGCGTCTAGGTTTGTGTTAATAGCTGTCTATACCCAGCCAAGAAGGCTTGGGCTGACATTTCAGGCTTGTTTACAGGCTGTAACTTAGTAATCTCTAGGAGATCGTGTCCACAGCCGACAAATAGGCTAGAAGCCTCAATAACAACTTGTCCTGGATCAATAGTGGGTCTCTTGGAAACACTTGCTTCAGTTAATATTAGTTCTTGTCGACCTAGTGTGGTCCGACTTTTGGGCCAAAATCTATATGCTCGAACTTCTCGTTCTATTTCCTCAGCCGGTTTATGCCAGTCAATGATCCCATCCTCTTTCTTTATCATATCGTTGTAGGTGGCTAAACTCTCATCTTGAGGCACTGCCTTATTTGTACCAGAAAGTATGCCAGGCAAGTGCTCTATAAGCACTTGGCTCCCTAGTTTTAATAAGTTGTCTGCTAATCCCTGTTTTGTCTCATTGCCGTTTAGTTTTAACTTAGTTTGTGCAAATACAGGACCGCCGTCCATATCCTCAGCAAGCTGCATGATTGAAACGCCTGTCTCTTTAGATCCATCAAGTATAACTTGTTCAATAGGGGTGGAGCCTCTACCCTTAGGTAGAAGAGAAGGGTGGATATTGATAATACCGCTAGGAAAGAGGTTGATTATAGAAGAAGGAATTATTTTGCCGTAGGCTGCTAGGATACCGGCTATAGCCCCAAAACTCTCCAATTCATCTTTAATATTAATTAATTTGTTCGGCTTAAGCACGGGAATATTATGTCGTTTTGCAGTAATTTCAATCTCCAAATCTCGGCTAGAACGAGACTTGTAATCATCTTGATTTACAACAACTGCAGCGACCTCATAACCGGCTTTAACCAGGCCTATAAGAGTGGGTGTTGTTGTATGAACACCAGTTGCAAGGCGCTCATTTCCAAAGAATACGACTGTTTTTGACTTCGTTATCATAGTCAAGTTTCTCCAATTTACCATCGGGCAGCAGTCTATAGAAAGCGTCCGGCATATCTTTAATATGATCTATAAATAGTTTGCCGTTAGTGTGGTCGACCTCGTGCTGAAAAATTCGTGCCAAAAAATCGGTAGCTGTAACTCTAAATTCCCGGCCGGTTAGGTCCTTAGCTTTAACTCGCACTTTACTGTAGCGGGGCACCTTGCCGTATATGTCTTTTACGCTTAGACAGCCTTCAAAATCCTCGATCATCGTTCCCTCAAATTTTGTTATAACTGGATTGATAAATACACTAAAAGTTCGATCATTTTTATCGTCAAAGTTATTACGAACAATTATAATTCGAAGTAGTTCGCCTACTTGAGTTGCCGCCAGGGCCACACCTACCTCATGTTTACGAGAAGTCTCCCATTTCAGCATTGATGCTTCCATGGCCTGGATAACTTCTTGAGTGTGCTCGTTAACAATGCCAACTCTTTTAGAGGTCTGGCGAAGAACGGGATTGGGCACAGTGACGAGCTTATACTTTAGTTTGGTTGCTGGCATTGAGGAAAGTATAAACTACAAATAACACCTTTGGGAAGGGTATTATAAAAGGTTAACGGGGTCGATGTCGTAAGACCAACCACTAGGGAGGTGTTTTATGACCTTTAAAAGCTCACTTCTATCTCTACTTTTAACAACAACTTGCCACTGATATTTGCCTCTGATCTTTTCATAAAAGGAGGGTGCCGGTCCAAGTATCTGAATTTTGAGTCCAAGATCTGTTAATGTGTCGACAAATTTTTTAGTAGCAGTAATCGCCGAGCTTTGAGTAGCTCTTCTACAGGTTAGTTTTAATAAATAACAAAACGGAGGAAAGACAAACTTTCTTCTTTCCTCTAGTTCTGTCTTATAAAACGCCTCCCAATCCCTTTTGATGGCCGAGACAACTATCGGATTATTTGGATCATAAGTTTGGATAATAGCGTTTCCTTTCCTATGACCGCGCCCAACTCGACCTATAACTTGGCTGAGCAACTGGTAGGTCCCTTCACTAGCAGTAAAATCCGGGAAGTAAAGGCCAGTTTCTGCCACTATTACTCCTATTAGACCAAGCTTTGGTAGATCGAGGCCCTTCACTAGAGTCTGTGTCCCAATGATTATGTCTACTTTGCCAACCTTAACGCTATCGTACTGTTGTTCAAAACGATCAGCTTTCTTATTATCAGTATCGAATCTTTTTACCATCGCCTGAGGATATAGCTTCTCTATAGCATCGGCGATTGCTTTAGTGCCCATTCCCTTAAAGACGATTTCTTCTTGATGACAGACGGGACATGTTGTTATTACAGCTTGAGAGAATCCACAGGTGTGGCATTGCATAGTGTGACTATCGCCGTGGTAAATAAGAGGTATATCACAACGAGGACAAACCGATTTCCAGCCACAGTTTTCGCAGTATACCACTCTTGCAGTGCCTCTGCGGTTCAAGAAAAGTAGGACTTGCTCTTTGTTTTTCAGGGTTTTTTCAATGGCCTTTAGCAAAGTGTTGGACAGATAAGGGTGCCTGGTTGTTTCTGAGTGATCAGTTAAATCGACAACAGTTATATTTGTTTCTGAGTCTTTCTGATCAATAGCTAGTTTACGCATCCTAAGTATCGGTATGTTTTTCTGCTCGGCTAGATAGTAGTCGTTTATAGACGGTGTACCTGAACCAATAAGGAAAGTAGCTCCATGAATACTAGCGAGGGTACTAGCTACTCTAATCGCGCTGTAATGGGGCGTTTGCTCCTGTTTGTAGGCATCTTCGTGAGCCTCATCTACAACCACTAGCCCAAGTGTTGAAAAAGGACTAAATAGTGCCGAACGGGGTCCTAGTACGACCAGAGGGTGTCGGCTATACAAGATCTGTGACCATACTAGATAGCGCTCCTTAGGAGTTAATTTAGAGTGAATAACCAAAACTCTTTCTCCAAATATTTTCCTAAAATCTGCGGCCAGCTGAGAAGTTAGACTTATTTCTGGGGTTAGTATCAACGCCGATCTATTATCTTTCAAAGCACGGATAGCCAAATCTATGTACACCCTAGTCTTACCACTGCCTGTATCACCGTGTAACAGATAGGGTCCCGGCTTATTAATTGCCTTTAATACTGTTAATTGCTCAGGGGTCAAAGTAGGCAGCTGGTCTATTTTCGGCTTGACCGATTCCGTCTTAACTTGGTCCTCAGAATGAAGAATATTCTTAGGCGTAAGCTGTTGTATAACAGCACCCATGGGCCCAGGATAGTAATTATGAATCCATCGAAGCAGTTTTATGGATGTACCCGGGAGGGGCGGTAGTTCAGGAAAACTACTAATGATCTCTTTGACTTTAAAGACGGGCCGAGGAACTTTATTAACAACAACACCCAGCAACTCTTTATGCTTAAGTTCGATCAGCACTATACGTCCGACCATAAGTTCCTCCTTGGAACTGTAAGCAAGAGCCTTATCTGGCTGGTATCCAGGGTCTCTAGGGAGCACCTCGTAGTAGTTCATGATAAGCATTATAGAAGCGAATTGTGCAAAAATATATTGAAAAATATTTTCGGAGGTCTATACTTAACGTTGTTCGAATAACAATGAGGGTTTATGTTAGACGTATTCATTACATCCCGTGTCAGGCGAAAAATCATAGTTATCTATGCAAAGTATCCTGATTTCAAAACACATGTTAGAGGGCTAGCAAAACTTATAAAAGAAGATGCTGGGAATATACAGCGTGAGCTCAAAAGATTAGAAAAAATAGGCTTTTTAATATCTGAAAAGCAAGGCAATACAAAAGTTTATTACACCAACAAGCAATTTATTATATTTAAAGAGTTACAGAGTATAGTGTTGAAATCACAACGAGCGACGCAAAAAAGACAACACCTTGTTTAGTAATCTGTAAAACAGCTTGCAAAAGTTCGTTGACTATCATACAATTTTCAAGAATGATTCAAATAACTCGAAGAGATTCCAAAGAACCACTTGAAAACATGCTTCGCCGATTTAATCGGAAGGTACAGCAGTCAGGCATTCTTATTCGTGCCAAACAAAATCAATACTTCGAAAAACCTATCAGTAAAAGAGATCGACGCGCCAAAGCCATTGTTCGCCAGGAACGAAAGGCTTTAAAAGTGAAAAAGATTAAACTCGGCCAACGGTAACCTATGCTAAAGCAAGAGATTGAGCAGGACTTGAAAACTGCCTTGCTTGGGGGTGATAAATACAAAGCTCTTACACTTAGGGGTTTAAAAAGTGCCATCCTTTATGCTGAGGTGGCGCAGGGTAAACGAGATGATGGACTCGATGACGCGGGAGTTACAGATGTTCTTGCCAAAGAGGCTAAAAAACGTCAGGAAAGTGCAGACCTATATCTTCAAGGCGGCAATAAAGAGCGAGCTGAAACAGAGCTAGAAGAGAAGAAAATAATAGAAAAGTATTTACCACAACAATTATCTGAGGAAGACATTAATACTGAGGTAGAGGACTATTTATCTAAAGAACCTGCCTCCGGAATGCAGGATATGGGAAGAGTAATTGGTGCTGTTAAAGCCAAACTTGGGGCTAGTGCTGATGGAGCTGTTATTGCTAGAATAGTGAAAGAAAGATTGGCAAAATAGTGATAATACTTATGGGCGTCGCTGGCGCAGGAAAGAGCATGCAGGGGAGATTGTTGGCTGATGAGGCTGGCTATCCTTGGCTGTCTACTGGTGAGCTACTTAGAGTTTTAATAACTGGTAAACGCCGACAAGAGATGAATCAGGGAAAGCTTCTTAGTGACGAAGAGGTAATAAAGGTCGTAGATACTGTAATAGGTCTAATAGATATGTCGCAAGAATTTGTACTAGACGGTTTTCCCAGAACTATCCCTCAAGCAGAATGGGTCTTGTCTCAATCTAGGAAACATCGCTTTGATCTGACCGGTGTATTTCACCTTATCGCATCAGATGATGTTGTAAAGGGAAGACTCTCCAAGAGAGGTCGAATGGATGATACTAGCGAAGCTATAAATAAGCGTTTCGAAGAGTATGAAGCTGTAACCCTACCAATACTCGAACATTTCCAAAAGGAAAAAGTACCAATCTTTAATATCGATGCTGCCAGAGAGCCCATGGACGTTCACAAGAGTATCATGGAACACCTCAACCGTATCAAATTAGAAAAACAGTAAACGAAATGATGACTCAGGTAAAAACACCTACCGAGATTTTAGCAATGCGGGAGAGCGGGCGTATGCTTGCTGAAGTACTAAGTGTTGTTAGGAGAGAAACCGTACCGGGGATAAGCACCAAACAGCTATCCGATATAGCAGTCAAGGAACTAAAATCTTTAGGTGGTAAACCAGCATTTCTAGGCTTCCAAGGTTTTCCTGACGTTATATGTATTTCTATCAACGAAGAAGTAGTTCATGGTATACCCCGAACCAGTAGAATAATTCAGGACGGAGACATCGTAAGTCTGGATTTTGGTGTCGACTATAATGGGATGATAACTGACTCAGCGTTGAGCCTGATAGCCGGTAAGGTCCGTGATCCTAGAGATGCTGAGTTAGTTACTAATACCGAGAAATCTCTAGATGCTGGTATTAAGGTTTTGCATGACGGGGTGCAAATTGGAGATATCGGTGCTGCAGTTGAGGGCATTCTTTCCGCCCACCACTATGGAATAATTAGGGATTTAGTAGGACACGGAGTCGGTCATCAATTACACGAGGATCCAAATATACCGAACTTTGGTACAAAAGGTACAGGGATGCATTTGAATAAAAATATGACTATAGCTATAGAGCCAATGGCTACACTGGGTAGTCATCATGTCTATATAGCTGACGACGGATGGACGGTCATCACCGAAGATGGATCTCGATCTGCTCACTTTGAACACACCGTTCTTATTACTGAAAAAGATGCTGAAGTACTGACCAAAAGGTAACTAGTCTAACTTGCTGTAAGGTGAGCATAGGCGTTATACTGCCTGCATGCGCGAATCTCCAACGAATTACTTCGGCTTGGACATCGGTACAAGCACGGTTCGATGTGTTGTTGGTATGCTGGATCCCAACGATTCAACTAAGCTATCTGTTATAGGTCATGGAAGCGCTAAAAATATTGGAATGCGCAAGGGTGTAGTAGTCCATGTTGAAGATGTTGCTGAGGCAATTATTCAAGCTATAACCGAAGCAGAGAGATTCTCTGGTATGGCCATACACGAGGCCACCGTAAACATCAATGGATCGCACGTCGCCGGCATTAACTCTCAAGGGGTTATAGCGATTAGTGCTGCTAATCGAGAGATTACTATTGAAGACAGAACGAGAGTGGAAGAGGCTGCCTCTATCATACAGTTACCTCCGAACCGAGAAATTGTACAGATTTTCCCTAAAAACTATCGACTTGATGGACAGGAAAACATAAAGGACCCAATCGGCATGCACGGCGTTAGATTAGAGGTAGATACGCACATAGTTACAGCCTCAACACCGAGCTTGCGCAATCTCGATATGGCTCTTGAAAAGGCTCAGATAGCCCCAACCCATCACACCGTATCAGGCCTAGCAGCCGCTGAGGCCGTTCTTAATCGTCAACAGAAAGAAGCGGGCACCGCTCTACTCGATATAGGTGCAGGAACCACTAACATGGTCATTATAGAAGATGGTGAAGTACAACATGTTGCTGTCTTGCCTATTGGTGGCATACATATCACTAATGATTTAGCTATTGGACTGAAAACAGATCTAGATGTCGCTGAAGCGGTTAAGGTGCAGCACGCTAAACTGGCTGAGGCAACACCCAAACGTGAACAGATAAAGCTCACAGTAAATGATCAAACATATAGCTTTAAGTCTAGTGATGTTGAGATGATTACCGAGGCTAGAGTCGAGGAGTTGCTCGACTACGTAGAGGAAGAATTACGCAAAATTGAAAGATCGAGAAAGTTGCCTGGAGGCGTGGTAATAGTTGGGGGAACAGCAAATTTACCCGGCCTAGCAGAATTTGCTAGAGAGAAGCTTCAGTTAGCCGCAAGAATTGGCGAACTTCACTCCATTAACGGTGTTATTGACCAAGTTAATGGACCGGAGTATGCAAGCGCAGTAGGGCTTATGTTACTAGATATGTTACTGCCAGAAGGCCAATCAAACAGTGGTCCGCAGTACCAGAACAAAACTTTTAATTTAGCGCGCACATTTTTGAAACGATTTAAACAGTCCGATTAATTGCTGCATACAATTTATACGAGCTTCTCTCTAAAAATTGTTTGAAACAGGGTTTTCGGTAGCGTATACTACGACATGTTAACGTGAGACACGACTAGAGAGGTACAAGGATAACCATGCCACAAGTTACGCCAGCTATAGAAACATTTGCTCGTATAAAGGTAATAGGCGTTGGTGGTGCTGGCGGGGCAGCAATCAATCGTATGGTTGAAGCTGGCGTTAAGGGAGTCGAGTTCATTGCAATCAACACTGACGGACAAGCCTTGCATCATTCAAAGGCCCAAACAAAAATACATATAGGTAAAGACACCACACGAGGCCTTGGAGCAGGTGCTGACCCAAGTATTGGTCAGAAAGCTGCAGAAGAGTCTATAGACGAAGTTAAGAAGGCTATAGATGGCGCTGACATGGTTTTCGTAACCATCGGTGCTGGAGGCGGTACAGGCAGCGGTGCAGGCCCGATTGTGGCTCAGGCGGCCAAAGACATGGACATACTGGTAGTAGGCTTTGCCACCAGGCCATTTGCCTTTGAAGGTGATAAGCGCCGACGCAACGCAGAGCACGCCATAGATGAACTACGACAATCCGTAGATACGCTAATAATTATTCCTAATGATCGGTTACTTCAGACTATTGATCGCCAAACACCCCTAATAGAGGCATTTAAAGTAGCTGATGATGTTCTACGACAGGGAGTTCAAGGTATATCAGATCTTATTACAGTTAACGGTTTGATTAACCTAGACTTTGCAGATGTTAAGACTGTTATGAAGAACGCCGGCTCTGCATTAATGGGTATAGGAAGAGCCAGCGGAGAAAATCGAGCCATACAAGCTGCACAACAGGCAATTGACTCCCCATTACTGGAAGTTTCAATCGACGGTGCTAGGGGTATTCTGTTCAATGTTATAGGTGGTAACGACCTTACAATGCACGAGATTAACACGGCTGCTGAGTTAATCACTAATGCTGCCGATCCAGACGCCAACATCATATTTGGCGCCACAATTAACTCAGAATTAGATGGGGAAGTCATCATTACAGTGGTAGCTACTGGCTTTGATGCAGCTTACTTCAGAAACCGACCTTTGCCTAATGACTCTAAAGAAGACAAGACACCTAAAGTTAAAGAACCAGAACTAGCAACTTCATCTAAAAGTGATGAGGTTATGTCTGAAATTGATATGGACTTGGATAGTGATCAGGCCAGTGCGGCTGAAGATTTCCATAACGACTCCATGCCTAACATATGGACCATTGACGACAAAGAAAACGAGCCTAAAGAGGGCACAACTGTTGTTAGTCATATGCACGAGGATGAGCTAGAAAAGCCATCATTCTTACGTCGTCTCAAAAAGCGTCGGCATGAACAGAGTAATGACGACGAAACAACAGAGTAGATTAGCATACATTGTAATAAATAATACAGCATAATATGTTTGCAAAGCGCTATAAGTAGAGCTATGATCTAGTGCATAGACACTATATATAGCATCATAAATGTAGTGTTAGCACATTCAGATTGAACAAAGGAGGTGTGCAATATGCGATGCAGCCAATGTCAACAAGCTGACACAAAGGTTATCGAATCAAGGGATGTCGCAGACGGTGAAGCCGTACGACGCCGCCGCGTCTGCACCAACTGCCAATACCGATTTACGACCTATGAACGGGTCGAACGTCCTCAGCTCGCAGTGATTAAGAATAATGGTACAAGAGAGCTATTTAGTCGAGAGAAACTGCTAGCTGGCTTATATAGGGCATGTGAGAAGACTCCAGTCACCAGCCTGCAACTTGATAAATTAGTTGCCGACATCGAGCATGAGTTATATGCTTGTGGGGATCCGGAGGTCAGTTCGCAAAAAATTGGTAGTATGGTTATGGAACGCCTGGCGCAGCTTAACGAAGTGGCATATGTACGGTTTGCAAGTGTCTATCGACGCTTCACCAATATAGCTGGTTTCGAAAAAGAGCTCTCGCACATTCGTCAACGTAACAAAATATAAAAATTAGGGGCCCAACAAAAACTAAGGTTTTTGTCAGCTCCCCCGGGGTTTTATGGATAATATGAAGCCCAGGGGGAGCTCAAGCGGCGGATAAAAAGGTGAACGCCCGCGGACTCTAAACAAACATACAATTAATAACCATAAGAAGTGAGGGTATTATGGGTCAAACAACAAGTCTACAGGTTGGGCGGTTATTCACTCAGCCTAAAACCAAAGCATATGACCAACTAAAATGGGTCAAACAGGATTCAGTAATTATGAATCCAACAACAAATACACCAGTTTTTGAACAAAAGGGAACAGAGTTTCCTGATGACTGGTCCCTGAACGCAATAAATATTGTGGCTCAGAAGTACTTTACAGGTACACCCGGTACGGCGGGGCGCGAAACCTCACTTAAGCAATTAGTAGATCGAGTTGCTGACACCATCGTGCGCCAAGGTATGCAAGAAAACTATTTCGATAGCGAAGTAGAGTCCGAGGACTTCAGAGAGGAACTCAAATACGTTTTAGCTACCCAACGGGCAGCTTTTAACTCACCAGTCTGGTTTAATATTGGCGCTCAATCTCGAGCCCAACAAGCAAGTGCATGTTTTATCCTTGGTATCGAAGACACTATGCCTTCAATTCTTAACTGGTATGTCGAAGAAGGAATGATATTCAAAGGAGGCTCTGGCTCCGGCATCAACTTGAGTGTTCTGCGCTCTTCAGTTGAACCATTAGGCAAAAGTGCTGGAACGGCCTCTGGCCCCTTAAGTTTCATGCGTGGAGCTGATTCTTCAGCTGGAGCTATTAAAAGTGGTGGTAAAACTCGTAGGGCTGCAAAGATGGTTATTCTAAACGATAATCACCCAGACATAGAAGAATTTATATGGTGTAAGGCTCTAGAAGAGCGCAAGGCTCGAGTCTTGCAACAGGCTGGCTTTGATATGAATCTAGATGGCAAAGACTCTTATAGTGTCCAGTATCAGAACGCTAACAACTCGGTTCGCGTAACTGATAAGTTTATGCGTGCTGTTGAAAAAGACGGAGACTGGGAACTAAAAGCTGTAACCACTGGTAAGGTCATAAAGACAGTAAAGGCTCGTGATTTGTTTCGACAAATTGCCGAAGCTGCCTGGGAGTGTGCTGATCCAGGGATGCAGTTTGATTCGACAATTAACAGATGGCACACTACACCCAAAGCCGGAAGAATTAATGGTAGTAACCCATGTAGTGAGTACATGCACTTAGATAACTCAGCTTGTAACTTAGCATCCATAAATTTGCTTAAGTACTTAAATGACGACTTCACTTTTGACATAGAAGCCTTTAAACACACCGTAGAGCTAATATTTACAGCTCAAGAAATTTTGGTTGGTTACTCTAGTTACCCAACCGAAAGCATTACTAAAAATGCCCGAGCTTACCGTGAACTCGGTCTTGGTTATGCAAACCTCGGTGCTTTGCTAATGGCTCAGGGGTTACCTTATGACTCTGATGAAGGTCGTGCTCAAGCTGCTGCTATAACAGCGCTAATGACTGGTCATGCTTATGCAGTAAGTGCCAAAATTGCCAGAAGGGTAGGAGCATTCAAAGGCTTTAATAAAGACCGCGAAGCAATGCTTAATGTAATCAAGATGCACAGGGAAGAAGTCTCTAAGATAAATGCCAGTTTGGTATCTGAGGATCTTCTAACAGCTGCGGCTAAGGCTTGGGATGAAGCAGTTGAGCTAGGGGATCTTTACGGTGTCCGCAATTCACAAGCAAGTCTTTTGGCACCAACCGGTACTATTGGACTAATGATGGACTGCGATACTACAGGTATCGAGCCTGACCTGGGATTAGTAAAGGTTAAAAAGCTGGTCGGTGGCGGCACCATGTATATTGTTAATCAGACTGTACCTCGAGCTCTAAGAGCTTTAGGCTACACCGACAAACAGGTTGAAGACATAGTTAGATACATAGATACCGAGAAGACCATAATAGGAGCTCCTCATCTTAAAAAGGAACATGAGCCAGTATTTGCTTGCTCAATGGGTGACAACTCAATCCATTATCTTGGACACGTTAAAATGATGGGTGCTGTACAACCCTTCCTGTCCGGAGCAATCAGTAAGACCGTTAATATGCCGGAAGAAGTAACGATTGAAGACATTGAACAGCTTCACATCGATTCTTGGAAGATGGGGCTAAAAGCTGTTGCTGTTTACCGCGATAACTGTAAGGTTGGTCAGCCTCTTTCTATGGCTAAAAAAGATGGAGCTAAAGAAGAACTGGCAGCCGTTGCTAGTACTTTAGACGACAAGATCATTGTTAAGGGCGCGGTTCGTCGTGAACTACCAAAGATCCGTCAATCTAAAACCTTCTCTTTCACTGTTGCTGATAGCCATGGTTACGTAACAGTGGGTGAATACGATGATGGTACCGCTGGTGAGATTTTTGTTAGCCTGGCAAAGCACGGATCTACTCTCAGAGGGATCATGGATGCTTTCGCTATATCTGTTAGTCATGGTCTACAGTATGGTGTGCCTCTTAAGACTTACGTTAAGTCATTCTTAAATACGTC
This sequence comes from Chlamydiota bacterium, assembly GCA_903970425.1. Taxonomy (GTDB): domain Bacteria; phylum Patescibacteriota; class Saccharimonadia; order Saccharimonadales; family UBA4665; genus CAJCIR01. The sequence continues at coordinate 13,571 of CAJCIR010000037.1, forward strand.
ATTTGCGCCTACAGGCATTACTGATGATCCAGCAATTAGAACTGCTTCTTCAATCGTCGACTATATCGCTCGCCGTCTAGCCCTTACGTACCTATCCTACGATGATCGTTTGGAATTGGGACTAGCGTCTATTGAAGATATGCCGGAAGAACAGACAGCATTACTAAGTGAGGAAGAAAGTCAGCCAGAAGAAACTAAGATCGAACAAGCCGCAGAGCCTAAAAAGGAAACTTTAGCAGCTAAGATAGACGATCCAGCACCTATCGCTATGGTGCCCGCTCCGCAGCAGCGCAAGGATGATGCCGCTCCGATTTGTTACAACTGTGGTAATCAGACTCAAAGAGCTGGTAGTTGTTATGTCTGTAGTAGTTGTGGCTCCACAACTGGCTGTAGCTAGTAGAAGACTTTGATTTTACTTTGAGGTCCAGCACGGGCTATAGTATCTCCAAGCATGAAAGTGGTTATACTTTATAGACCCAACTCAGAACATGGTACGGAGGTGGAGACCTTTATACATGATTTCAAAGCTCAGCATAACGCAAGGATGTTAGAGGTTGAAGATGCTGATAGCCGTGATGGCATAGCTACGGCCAGCCTCTATGACATCATGCAATTTCCGGCAATACTGGCTATGTCTGATACCGGATCAATGTTAAAAATCTGGCAGGGCGAAACTCTACCACTTATGGATGAAGTTGCTTACTATACTCAGGAGTAGTTGTTATTTCCCTGAGGCCATCTTATAATTACTACCAGAATAAGATAATTTAATAACGGAGTTTTAATAGGAGACTATGGCCTCAAGCGATAAGTCACAACTTGCTATTGCTGAAGAAGAAATGTTGCAATTATGGCAACAAGAGAAAACTTTTGACAATAGTTTAGAGCTCCGCGAGGGCCAGCAGATATTTAATTTCTATGATGGTCCGCCTTTCGCTAATGGTCGGCCTCACTGGGGTGGAATGATGACTAGCGTTCTCAAGGACGCTGTTTGTCGTTACAAAACGATGCAGGGATTCTACGTACCTCGTCGTTTTGGTTGGGATTGTCATGGATTGCCGCCCGAACTCGAAGTTGAGAAACAATTAGGCGTGCACGGTAAAAAAGCTATCCGTGAATATGGCGTAGATAAGTTTGTGAACGCATGCCGGGTCTCGGTTCTACAATATACCGACATTTGGCACCATTATGTGCAGAGAATAGGCCGCTGGGTTGATTTTGACGATGACTATAGAACAATGGACACCTCCTACACAGAAAGTGTCTGGTGGGCCTTTAAAACGCTCCATGAAAAAGGCTTAATCTATGAAGATGTGAGAGTTGTGCCGTATAGCTACGGTGCGGAAACGGCCCTAAGCTTCTTTGAAACTCGATTAGACGATAGTTACAGGGACAGAGAAGACATTGCAGCTACCTTTATCGCGGATATGGAAGATGGCCGCAAGGCTCTAGTTTGGACTACGGTTCCATGGACTATACCAGCTAATTTACTCCTAGCTGTTGGGGAAGAGATCAGTTACGCAGATGTTGAATTTAAGGGGAACACCTACATAATAGCAGTTGAGGCCTTAAAAAATTATCCAGAACTCAAAGGTATCAAACCTAAACGAACTTTTTTAGGTAAGGACTTATTGGGATTGAAGTATGCCCCGGTATTTAGTTATTTCAGTGATACTGAAAATGCCTTCCGGGTTATACTGGCCGACTTTGTAGAAACCGACGCTGGCACAGGAGTGGTATCGATTGCTCCAGGGCATGGAGAAGAGGACTTCTGGCTCGGCAAGAGGGAGAAGATGCCCATAATTAGTCCAGTTGATGACCAAGGACGCTTTACGGCCGAAGTTAAGGATTACGTTGGAAGGCTAGTCTTTGATGCAAATAATGAAATTGTTGCAGATCTAGAAAAGCAGCACAAACTGTTCGAGAGTAGCCTCTACACTCACAAATATCCTCATTGTTGGCGCACCGACGTGCCTATTATTTATCGGGCTATGGACTCCTGGTTTGTGGATGTACCGAAAATCAAAGAAGAGATGCTAAAGAATAACAAACAGATAAATTGGCACCCCGAGCACGTCAAAGAAGGGGCATTTGGTAAATGGCTGGAGAATGCCAGAGAGTGGAATATAAGTCGAAAACGCTTCTGGGGGGCTCCTATACCTGTTTGGAAGACCGACGACGGAGAAGTAATCGTAATTGGAAGTATTGAGGAATTGAAGCAACGTGCAGCATTCCCATTCGAAGGTGATGATTTACATCAACCCTGGATTAACGAAGTTGTAATAAAAACTGAAGATGGACGACTAGCGCACAGAGTTGATGACGTTTTTGATTGTTGGTTTGAGTCTGGTTCTATGCCCTTTGCCTCACTACATTACCCATTCGAGAACAAGCAGGAGTTCGAAGAGCGTCATCCGGGTGACTTCATTACAGAGTATATAGGCCAGACCAGGGGCTGGTTCTATACCTTGCATGTTATGAGCGTAGCACTATTTGATCAGCCAGCCTTTAAGAGCGCAGTTGCTCACGGGATTATATTGGGTACCGACGGGCGTAAGATGAGTAAAAGGCTGAACAACTACCCTCCGCTCGATAATGTATTCAACGGTCCCGGGGCTGATTCGGTTAGACTATATCTTCTAGGAAGCTCATTATTTAGTGGCGAAACCGCATCCTTTGATGTGCAAGCGTTGAGTGAAGCACAACGCAATATAGTACAGAGACTGAGCAATAGTTTTAGCTTCTTTAACACCTATGCGAGAGTCGATGATTGGCGACCCAAGTCGAAAATACAACGTCCCGCAAGCAACAACATTCTAGATAAGTGGATACTCGCTCGTTTAAATAAAACAACAGTCGAGATAACTGAGGCAGCTGATAATTACAATACACCTAGAGTGGTCAAAGAGGTTTTTGAGCTACTGGATGATTTAAGCAATTGGTTTATTCGTCGTTCACGACGTAGATTCTGGAAAACAGAGGACGACGGTGACAAAAATGATGCATACGAGACCCTACACTATGTACTGCTTAGGGCGTGCCAGTTGTTAGCTCCTTGGGGTCCTTTTCTTGCTGACTCTTTGTATCGCGAACTGTCTGTTGGTATGGATGTACCCAAGTCCGTACACTTAACAGATTGGCCAAAGATTGATATTGAAGAGGGCACGGATGATGCTGTGCTTAGTGACATGGCTTACGCCAGAGAATATATTAATCAGGGACTAGCTCAGCGTGCTGCAGCCGGTATAAAAGTCCGGCAACCCCTGTCTAAGGTTAGTGTTCCAGCTGTGGCAGAAGGTTATAAAGAGATCATAGCCGAAGAGCTTAATGTTAAGAAAGTAATTATAAACAGAGATAATAGTGTAGTATTAGATACAACGCTATCTGACGAACTAAAGAATGAAGGACTTAGCAGAGATATAATCCGATTTGTCCAAAACGCTCGTAAACATGCTGGCCTCAACGTGGAGGATAGAATTGAACTAGTACTTGAATCGCCTGATAGCAGCATTGGCCATGCTATCTCTAACCACGAAACAATAATAAAAAGCGAGACCCTAGCCCTGTCTCTACATAAAAGCCTTGATGAGGATATGTTCACAGAGAAGGTGAAACTAGACGGCCAAGAACTGACCATAGGCATAAAGAGTGCAGAAGTATAGAGGTAGATCTCTTTACACAAAGCTTGTTATCTGGTAACATCTTTTGGTAACTAAATTTCTTCGGGAAAGTTTTAGATGAAAAAGGCCGTTATTGCCACTGGTGGCAAACAATATCTAGTCAGTGAAGGCGAGACACTCCAAGTTGAGCTTCTTAAAAGCGACCAAAAGAGTGTTAAATTTCAACCACTGCTAGTTACCGATGGTGAAAAGGTTCTAATTGGTAAACCATTGGTAGAGGGCGCTGAACTAGTCGCAGAAATTATTGAGCCGGATCTTAAAGCAGACAAGGTCACAGCTATTCGCTACAAAGCAAAGAAGAGAGTCCATAAACTTCATGGACACCGGCAGCACTATACAAAGATAAAAATCAGCAAAATCACCACATAAGTTAACTCTACCTGTGGATAAGATTTAGAGAAAATTCTCTAACGTTATCGTTTATACAACGGGATATCTGATATAAGTAGTACGCTGAAACCTGTTTGATAGACATCGCCAGATGCATAAATAATTTGTAGTATAAAAAACAATATAAAATCAACAATTATAAACATTTTTGTGTTCAAAAAACTGACTCATTTCTGATCTGTTTCTACCTTGTTACTCCTGTTTGTAAGAGTGATAATGGTAACGGTTTTGAACAAATTGAAAAAATAAACAAAAAGCTAATTGCTTTAAAACCAACAAAAAAATGTCAAAAGAAACACCTCATAAACGAGTACTGTTTGTACGCAACCTGGTCCCCTTTTTATTGGGGTTGACTGGTGTTGCCCTGGCATTTTTTTACTCAGCTGTACTGATGCCTTCAACTGCGTATGCAACCTCTAACTCTACGATAAACTTCCAAGCCAGACTTCTTACCTCAACAGGTGCAATAGTTCCAGATGGAAACTACAACGTTGAGTTTAAAATCTATAACTCTGCTAGCTCTAGTGGATCAAGTCAGGGATCTTGTACTGGCGATTCGAATGATCTCTGGGTAGAAGATTATACTGTCGCCAGTAGCACCTCTGTTAGAGTGGCAAACGGTTACTTAACGGTTAATTTGGGAAGTATAAACCCGTTTACAAGCACATCGTACAATTGTGCGGGTATTACTAACTGGAATCAACAACTGTGGCTTGGAATGAATATCGGTGGGACCGGTAGCAGCCCAACCTGGGACGGGGAAATGACGCCTAGATTGCAGATCACTGCAGTGCCGTATGCTCTATCTGCAAACTCGCTGTCTACATACAACAGCTCGACAAGTGATACTGCCAACCTACAGTTCACTGCACCAACTAGCAACGACACGATAACCTTGCCGGATGCCAGTGGAACTGTTTGTTTAGATGCTACGAGTGCTTGTGGATTCACTACGGGTTCGGGGGCAGCAGTTCAGTTACAGGGTAGCACCCCGGGCACCCCGCAAACAGGGAATATTAATATTTCCGGCACTGAAATCGCTGGGAGTCTTCAGGCCGCCAGTTTTGATACTGCTACGGCCACAAGTTTGACCATCGGAGGGACTAATGCAACTGGGGTTACAATTGGGACGACTGGAGCTAGCTACACAACTGTATTACAGGCAGGAGCGACCTCCCAGACCCTGAACAACTCAGGAGACCTGGTCAAAACTTCGACTAATTCGACCACCGCTTTCCAGGTACAGAATTCTGGAGGTAATAACGTGCTTGAAGTTGATACCACCAACAATCAAGCAATATTGGGTAAAGCGAGCACATTGAACGGGAAGCTAGAATTTAATAACAGTACTAACTCTAATACCGTCACAGTTGTTTCGGGTGCAACAACAGGCAGCTACTCCCTGACACTACCAACAAGCGCACCATCCACTGGACTGTGTCTGCAAACAAGTACAGCTACATCTAGCCAGTTGGTATTCGCTTCCTGTGCCAACACTAACGCCAGTATTAGCGAGATAAATGAGTGGGACAACCATGGTTCTGCAATAACAACTCTATCGGATTCGCCAGCTAATATTGGAGACCTGTTGGTTCTTTCAACCACAATGTCTGGCGCTTCGGGAGCTGTTACCGGGATTTCTGGCGGTGGTGTGAGCAGCTGGACAAAAGTTGTTACCAGTGCCACTAACGGAACGGTTAACAGAGTAGAGGAGTGGATGGGTACTGTCACTAGTACAGGAGCTGGTACTATTACAGTCACTTACAGCGGTACTGTTGGTACTAACGAAATTGCGGCCACGGAATTTACGGCAGTGGGAGTCAACAGCAGTACTACTTGGGGAGTAGATACAAGTGGTGCGAGCCTTAACACGACCTCATCTACTACGGTCACTTACCCAACCCTTACGTCAGAGGGTAGTGGGGAAGTATATGTTGGCTATGCTCAAGCTGTAAGCACCGGCTCAGCAGGCAGCTATTCTGGTTTTAGCTACAAAGTAACTGGTTCGAACAATGTGATAGCCTACGACACTTCTACCGGGGCTGCTACCTCATATACACCAACATCTGTTCAAAGTAGTTCGGGGCAGTCTAATACTGTAGGCGCCATAATTACTTCGTTCGTCACCAGCACAGCTATTAATAATTCAACATCTACCCAGAACGCTAACTTTAATGTTCAGGCAGCTAGTAGTGGCTCAGTGGCCGGGGTTCTAGAAGCCAACGCAAGCGGCACCGCCGACATAATGGATATTAGAAACGGTAGTGGAACCAACGTGGTTACGGTTGGTTCGACGGGCAACACTTTGATTGAGCCCTCGACTAACTCCACAACTGCTCTACAGGTACAGACCAGCAGCGGCAGCTCAGTATTAACTGCTAACACCAGCAATTCTAGTGTCCAAGTCGACGCTCTAAGTGCTCCTGGAACGGTAACGGCCATGCTAGCTCCAGCTGCACCAACTTTAACAGTGACTGGATCAACATCTTCTTCAACAACCTACACTTACGAAGTGGTTGCCGCTAGTGCTAACGGGGCAACCACCCTACCGTCACCTACTACTACAAAATCAACCCTTGATTCAGCTACTCTTAGCGCCAGTAACTATATAACCGTATCCTGGACGGCAGTAACTGGCGCTTCAACCTATTACGTGTATAGAACGGCGAGCGGTGGGGCACCTTCTTCTACGGGCCTGATTGGGAGTACCACCACAACTAGTCTTGTGGATAATGGTAGGGCGGCTGGCCAAACTAGTCCTACTAGCGTCGGATCACTAGCAGCTTCAACGGCTTACTACTTCAAGGTTACGGCCATAGATGGAACGGGTGGTCAGACTGCTCCTTCTGCTGAAGCTACAGCCACTACCGGTACTACTACTGCCAGTGAAGCCGTAACTCTATCTTGGGCTCCAGTTACTGGGGCCAGAGGCTATGATGTTTACTACAGCACCACTACAGGTACCGAAGCTAATTACTTCACCACTCACACCAATAGCTACACTATGACCACCACTACCGGTAATACTGCTGCATCACCTCCAAGCACTAACACTGCCTATAACGACACTTTGAGCACTACCGGCAACTCTCAGGTTACGATAGGTAACACCACTGGCTCAGCCAGTTCCGCCCAACTAGATGTAGCAGGCACCTTACCATCTAGTGCTAGTGGTAGCATAGGGACGGGGACTAGTAGCACTCCAGACGGTGTTTATGTTGTTGGTAACTATGCCTACGTGATCGATAGCGGCACCACCAGCACTTTGGCTATCTACAACATCTCTAATCCTGCTAATCCAATTCAAACCGGTAGTATTGGCATTGGTACCAGCGCTACCCCGGATGATATCTCTGTTGAGGGCAACTACGCGTATGTAATCAATAACGGCAATAGCACGTTATCTATATTTAATATTTCTAACCCTACAGTGAACTGTGCGAGTAGCTGTAGCACAGGATCAATTTCTACTGGTACGGGTAGTAACCCAGACAATCTTTATGTTGTTGGTAACTATGCCTACGTGATTGATGACGGTACTAACACACTAGCTATCTACAACATTACTAATCCTGCAGCTCCAGTTGAGACTGGTAGTGTGTATGTTGGAAGCAGTACGGCGCCAGACGGTGTCTATGTTCAGGGTAACTACGCCTATGTTACTAACTACTTAACAGGCACGTTAGCCGTGTTTAACATCTCCAACCCAGCTAATCCAGTTAGCGCAGGTACCGCTGTCAGTGCGGGAAGTGGTTCTGAACCAGGCTCTGTTTATGTTCAGGGTAGTTACGCCTACGTGGCCGCTACGAACATTGCTAGCGTAGTTGTGTTTAACATCTCCAACCCAGCTAATCCAGTCCTAATTAGCACCACCTCGACAGGCAGCGGTCCAGGCTCTGTCTATGTTCAGGGTAATTACGAATATGTAAGTAACGTAAACGCAGCTACGGTAAGTGTCTACGACGTGTCTAACCCCTACGCCCCGCTTCAAATCGGCACTATTACTACTGCGACTAATCCACGCGCACTATATGTGCAAGGTAGATACGTGTATGTAGTAGGCGGGACTTCTAATATCCTTCAGGTCTTTGATATGGGAGGAGCCTACATTCAACAGTTGCAGGCAGGCGGACTTGAGACTGGTACATTGCAGGTTGATTCTAACGCTACAATCTCTGGTAGTGAGTATCTGCAAGGTGGTTTAAGCGTCGGACAGAACATCTTAGGCAGCGGTAACTTAAGCATTGCAGGCGGCACCGTTCTGCAGGGTTCTACAGTTTTAAGTGGTGGGAGCAACCTGCTGACTACCCCGGGTGCTCCAACAGTTACCCCAACCGGTACAACGGGATCCACCAACTATAGTTATACAATTACAGCTATCAATGCCTATGGTGGCGAAACATTAGCTTCTACAGCTGGCTCTACTAGTACTGGTAACGCCTCACTAGGTTCTAGTAACTATAATGCTTTGTCTTGGTCAGCAGTTAGCGGAGCAACTGGCTACAAGATCTACCGAACAGTAGCGGGGGGCACTAGTCCAACTACCACTGGTCTAATAGGCAGCAGTACTACTAATAGCTTTAACGATTACGGTATAGCTGGATCGGGGGTTGTTTCCCCGACTATTAATACCACCGTTCAGTTCACTAATGAGGGCTCAGCATTATTTGTGACTCCGACCAACTCGACTACTGCTTTCCAGGTCGACAACTCCAGCAACAACCAAGTACTAACCGTAGACACGACAAACAATCAAACTATCTTTGGAAAGCCAAGTACGCTCAATGGGCAAATAGCATTTGATAACAGCACTAATACTAACACCGTTACAGTAGTTTCAGGAGCTACTACTAGCAGTTATTCACTGACTCTGCCAACCAATACCCCAAGTACTGGGCTTTGTTTGCAAACCAGTACGGCTAGCGCTAGCCAGCTGGTATTTGCCTCTTGTGCTAACACTAACGCCAGTATCACCGAAGTTAGCGAATGGGATGCTCATGGCTCTAATACTACTCAGGTATCAACTGTTGCCCCAGTCAATACAGGGGATTTGTTGGTTATGACGACCCAAATTCCAACAGCTAGTGATCCTGTTACTGCTGTTTCTGGCGGTGGAGTGACAACTTGGAGGCCGGTTATTGCCAGCGCCGGAAACGGTACATATAACAGGGTAGAAATGTGGATAGGAAATGTTACCTCGGCCGGCTCAAGTCCTGTTAATGTAACCTACACCTCCAACCCGGGCACTAATGAAATAGCGGTCTCAGAATACACGGCAGCGGGGGTGAGCGGTAATACTACTTGGGGTGTTGACGTTGATGGAACGAACCCTACCAGCACTTCTTCAACATCTGTTGTTACTTATCCATCGCTTGTTTCGGAAGGCAACTCTGAACTGTATGTTGGCTATGGCCAGGGTCAGAATTCTGGTACTGGAGGAAGCTCTACAGGATTTACGTATATAACAACAGGGCAGAGTAATACACTTCTTTACGCTACCCCAACGGTTGCAAACAATACTTACGCACCGACTTCTAATATGAGTGGCAATGGAGAATCCAATACCGTTGGAGCTATTATTACTGCTTTTGTTAGCAGTACTGGGATCAATAACTCTACAAGCCTCCAACAAGCTAACTTCTATGTACAATCAGCCTCCAGTGGTGCTGTGGCCGGTGTATTGCAGGCTAATGCTAGCGGAACATCAGATATCCTGGACCTTAGAAATGGTGCTGGCACTAACGTTGTAACTGTTGGCACAACAGGGAACACTCTGATCGCTCCCTCTACTAACTCCACAACGGCCTTCCAGGTCCAGAATGCCTCAGCTACAAGTGTACTTACTGTTGATACCACTAACGCCATAGTAACTGTCGGCGGTGATCTAAATCTGACCACCGTAAGCGCGCCTTCTTCAGCATTAACAGCCACTGCTACGGGCACTAGTGGTAATCCAAACGGCACCTATACCTACTGCGTTACTTACATAACTGCCCTTGGACAAACGACATGTGGCCCAGTCTCCTCTAGTGTCACGGCAAGCAGCAAACAAATAAGCCTAACCAGCATACCAATAAGTCCCAGTAGTTTAGTTACTGGTAGAGATATCTATAGAACTACAGCAGGAGGGGCCTACTATGAACTAGTTACCACCATCGCCAACAATACGGCTACAACCTATACCGACAACACCGCCGATGGTAGTTTAGGCGTAATGGTCCCATTCATTAATAGTACGGGCGCTATCCTAACAGTTAACGGAACAAACGCGTTTATAGATGATACCGTGAACTCTAACCTCAGCGTAGGCGGGGGCTTACCCACGAGCAACACTGCTTCGCACGATATAAGTATTGGCGCTGGATCACTACAGAGTAACGGCGGGAGCGGTACTAGTCCATACGGGTCTGATGAAGTAGCCATTGGCTATGATTCTGGAGAAAGTACCATACAAGGGGGCGGCGACG
>CAJCIR010000038.1 GCA_903970425.1 Chlamydiota bacterium
CATTGGCTTCATGACGAAGCCAGTCTTGACGCCATCTATTCCTCAATAGATATCAATGATGATGACACTATATTGGAAATAGGACCTGGACTTGGATCACTAACAACCAAATTGGTGACTCACTCTAAAAAAGTCGTGGCCGTGGAGCTTGATGAAGTAGTTATAAAACATCTGGAATCAACTCTTAACGCCCCGAATCTACAGATAATTCATGAAAACATTCTAAAGTTTGATCTAACAACTTTACCGAAAGACTATAAGGTTGTAGCGAACATTCCTTATTATCTAACAAGCAATTTGCTGAGAGTGCTTTGTGAAAGCACCAACCCTTTTTCTGAGGCAGCGCTGTTGGTACAAAAAGAAGTTGCTGAGCGCGTTGCGGCAGGTCCAGGGAAGATGAGTTTATTAAGTGTTAGTGTTCAATTTTACTGTGAATGTAGGCTGGGGCAGTTAGTATCGGCTGATAAATTTACTCCACCACCGAAAGTAGATTCGCGAGTTTTAATTCTTAGTAGACGTAATGTGCCCTTGTTCGAAGGTATTGATACTAAGGGGTTCTTTAGGTTAGTGAAGGCTGGTTTTAGCCAGCGACGCAAGACAATACTAAACAGTCTTAGCGGGGGACTTCAAATTGAACGTGACCAGGCTCAGGACTTGATTACTAGAGCTGGTTTAGACCCCACAGTTCGGCCGCAAACTCTTAGCTTGCAGGATTGGCATAAACTCTTTATGGCAATTGGCTAACACTCCCCTACTCTCTTATCAATACTTGACTTGTTAAGTATTGATAAATAAAATAATGGGCTGATATGAATAACGATTCTAAAGATTCTTCAGTTCTTGCCTACCATATCCACTATCTCGCTTCTGATTTAGCTCGTCATTCTGATCAAATTTTGCAAGAACAGCTAGGGATAGGATTTGCTCAGTACAAGATATTAATGGCCTTGCAGGGAAAGCCTGGTATTGGCCAAAAAGATCTAGCAGGTAATTTGGGTCAGACTGAGGCGAGTGTCAGTCGACAAATGAAACTACTAAGAAGTAAGGCTATGGTTGAATCCAGAGTTAATCCTAAGAATAAACGGCAACACCTGACGCTTATAACATTCAAAGGCCAACGGGTTCAGGAAGCTGCTCTTGCCTTGCTAGATAATCAACACGAAAAGTTTTTTGCAGTTATAAGTCCAAAAACCCAGCGACAAATTATTAGTGATCTAAACAAACTTTCTAAGATACATTCTTGACTATAAGCATAGCCAATTACGTAAAAATATGGTATAATGTCAGATACGGGGCTGACTTTTAGCTTGACGTTGGACTTTATCAGCTACATCGCAGGTCGCTCGCTGAACGTTATACGGCAAAACTTTTAACTGCAAACGCATTTAAAAATAGCGTTGCTCGTGTAGCAAATATTTTTGCTCCACTGCGCGCAAAAGCTTTAGCCTTTACGGCTTAAGCCATTCACTAGCACGACATCAGATAGTGTCTAGGAGTGTCATATCATCTGGTTGCCTATAACTCATTGTCCATGAGTTATGGTAAGCCAATGGACTTTGGACGCGCGACTTTTTGGTTATTTTAATGCCGGGCGTCCGAGCACACTTAAATAACCTATACCTGTAGAAGATTAGCATACGATAGACCTTCGGACGTGGGCGCAATTCCCACCAGCTCCACCAATATAATTATGACCTCTGTTTTTTGAGGTCTTTTTTTATTGCTTTTCCTATACTTTCAGCTTACGCATAGCCTATGAATAAACTCTCTAGAAATCAAAAAGACTTCACGTCTCGTTTGTAGAGATTATCTTAGCAGTGGTGCTCTAAATGAGGATACATCTGCAACTGCGCTAGGATCTTTGGAAATAGAGCGATAAACGGTAGGCCGTAGCAACCTTCTTAGGTGTTTTTTTGTATTTATAGATCCTAATTTATTGTCGAATATCTAGCTTACTGTCCAGCTGTTTATCAACTCAACAGGCTACTGTATTATTATAGAATCGATTATGTCTAAAAATTTAAAGCAACCAAAAAGCTCTCGGCGTAGTAGCGCGTCGGGCCGAGGTGGATATAATGCCACTAGCCACGCCGCTGCTGTCGAACGAATCAATCAGAGGAAATCCAATCGTCAGGTACTTCGAAAAAGCCTAGCAATCATTATTCTATTGGCAGCCATTACCGGTAGCGGATATTGGTATTCACACCACAAGACATCTGTCAGTAAGATCAATGTAGCTCAACTTGCTGGCTCGAAAGTTCCCAACTCAAAACCAGCTGCAAAAGCAATAGCGCCCGCCGCCAATCCAGCCCCTAGCGTCTGTGCTTCCAACACCATCGCGCAGTTAGCTTTGGTCAGCATTTCACAGCGACGAATGTGGGCTTGCCAAGGTGATACGCAGGTCTACACTTCATCGGTTATTACCGGAATGGAGAATTTACCTGCTGATCTTACTCCGACTGGTACTTATACAATATACGCCAAAGAAACAAATCTATATCTGAATGGTTCGGACAGCACCGGTAGCTGGCACGACTACGTTTATTATTGGATGCCGTTTCTCCATAACCAGTACGGCTCATACGGCTTTCACGACGCTACTTGGAGAACAGCAGACGACTTTGGAAATATAAGTCCTTATTCTGACGATGCTTCGCATGGCTGTGTGGAGATGCCGCTGTCTGCTGCAGCATGGCTGTATGGCTGGGCTCAAGTTGGAACTACTGTCACAATCGATAGCTAGACAAGCTGGTGCTTGATTTTTCGCCATCGTCGAGCTTGAAGGCGGCGAGATTTGTCTAACCAGATACTATCTTGTAGGCTGTTTTCATCAATCTCTTCAAACCTTAGCTCTTTCAGCTGACTTGGTTTGCTGATGATATAGAGCTTCCTCATATTCACTTCTTTTGGTCCGAAGTACGTAAGTTGTCGGTTCATGATATTTATACCCCCACTGATTAGTGTTGTCTCTCGCTTGACCGCCTCCCATTGCGTGGTCTTTAGCATTAACACTATTGAGTTTAAGGTGCTAGCCTGCGGACTACAGCAATAAATCTTACTAAAGCAGTGTGACAAAAGTCTCAAAATTACCCACCCGCGGATATAAAGTTGCAATATTAGGGGTAAATGCGACAAATTTGCAGAAATGTATTTGATCGGGTTAGTCTGTAGACATGAAAAGCGAACCAAAGAAACAAGTGATTCGTCCAAGTAATCTACCAACGACAACTATTTTCTTCATTCTAACTACCCTAGTTATTGTAGGAATCGGAATAGCTCTGTATCGAAGCGCACATAATAACTCCAAACAATCACAGACCATACAGGTCGTGGCAGCAGAGAATTTTTGGGGAAGCCTAGTTTCTCAAATTGGTGGCAAATACGTCAAAGTCGATAGTATTGTTTCCGATCCCAATGCTGATCCGCACGAATACGAGAGCAATAGCGATGATGCTAGAGAAATCGCTACCGCAAATTACGTGGTGTTAAACGGCGTGGGTTACGATAGTTGGGCAAATAAGCTGATAAATGCCAGTCCTAACCCCAGTCGAAAAATATTAACAGTTGGTAATCTTGTTGGAGTACAAAATGGTGATAACCCCCATCTCTGGTACAACCCAACCTACGTCAACAGCGCCATTAATCAAATGGAAAGCGATCTGGCCAGCCTTGATCCTAGCGAAGCCGGCTACTTTAAACAACAACTTAAGATCCTTCAAGGTAACCTGGCACCATATCAAAATCGCATTGCTGCTATTAAGAAACAATTCGGAGGTACCAAAGTTGCGGCAACTGAGGATATCTTTGCCTACTTAGCCAACGCTGCAGGGCTAGATCTAATTTCCCCACCGGCTTTCATCGAAGCTGTGGCTGAGGGTAACGATCCGCCAGAAGCAAGTGTGGTTCAGTTCCAGCAACAGCTACAAAGCGGGCAAGTAATGCTTCTGGCCTACAATGAACAAACTGTCACGCCACTTACTCAAAGCATGAAAGTTCTAGCTGCCCAACAAAACATTCCGGTAGTTGGAGTCACTGAAACTATTCAACCACCAAATACCTCGTTTGAAGTCTGGATGAACGCTGAACTTATTGATGTCCAAAATGCACTTAATGCCCAAGCACTGGGGCAATAACTCTATGGCGCAGGCGAGAACTGGTCAAATTATCGTAGCTGACAAGCTAACTGCTGGGTACAAGAACAAAGTTATCTGGGAAGACGCAACGTTTAGTGTAGCTGCCGGCGAATTCGTCGGAGTGCTTGGTCAAAATGGCGCAGGCAAGACAACTCTATTTCGATTATTAATGGGATTAATGAACCCTATAGAAGGCAAAATAAAGTTGCTTGGTGAGTCACCAAAACGGGGCAATCCCAAAGTCGGGTACGTGCCTCAACGCCGAAGCGTTAATGACAGCATGACTATTGAAGCCTTAGAACTAGTAAGACTAGGACTAAGCGGTAACCGTTGGGGGTTTAGTGGCGAATCTACGGCGCGCGTTGAACGCACTCGAGCTATGGAAGCACTTAAATCAGTAGATGCTGAGTCCTTGGCAAACCGTTCTTTGGGATCATTATCGGGTGGCGAGTTACAAAGAGTCTTCTTGGCTCAAGCTCTTGTCGGGGATGTTGACCTCCTGCTACTTGATGAACCCCTGGCAAACCTGGATGTTAGACGGGAAGTAGACCTGGTTAGAATAATTAATGATGTCGTAAAATCTCGTGGAGTCACAGTTATGCTCATTGCCCACGACCTTAATCCACTGTTACCGGTGCTCGACCGCGTAATATACTTGGCTAATGGGAAACTGGCTACTGGCACTCCTAAAGAAGTTGTCACTACTAAATCGCTATCCGCCCTATACGGTGCTCCTATCGAAGTATTAAGAGACTCCAAAGGCAGAGTTGCGGTTCTCGGAGTTGAGGAGGTCGCTCATCATGAATAGTATACTGGCTTCAGTTTCCAATAGCGGCTTTAGTTTAAATATTTGGACTGACCTAACAAACATGTGGCAGTACGCTTTCATTCGTAATGCCTTTGAGGCAGGAACGATCATCGCGGTGGTTGCCGGCGTGGTAGGTTATTTTGTGGTAATTCGTCGATTGTCATTTGCTGCTCATGCTCTGTCGCATGCTGGCTTTGCAGGGGCTGCTGGAGCAGTTCTACTTAGTCTTAACCCACTACTTGGTCTAATGGCATTCACTAGTGCTGGCGGCCTAGCTATGGCTGCCCTAGGCCGTAAAGCTGCGGCCCGAGATGCCCAAATTGGAATAGTCCTGGCTTTCATGCTGGGTCTGGGAGTCTTGTTTATTAGTTTATACAAAGGCTATGCAACAGAGGCCTATTCCCTGCTATTTGGTGAGATTCTAGGGATTAGTAGAGGTGACGTCATAGTCACATTAATAGCTGGAATTATTGTGTTGGCGGTTATGGCAGTGATTTATCGACCGTTACTTTTCTCGTCACTCGATGAGGACGTTGCCGAAGCCCGAGGAGTTCCGGTTCTAGGTCTCGGAATAGTGTTTTTATTGATTGTAGCAGTGACGACTTCAATTGCTGTCCAGGTTGTGGGAGTACTGTTAATCTTTGCACTTTTGGTTACCCCTGCAGCTATTGCAGAAAGACTGTCACGTCGTCCGGCCAGCGGCATTGCTATATCTGTAGGGATGGCTCTGTTTTCAACTTGGTTTGGACTATTTATTGCTTACTACCAACCCTATCCAGTCAGCTTCTTTATTACATCACTGGTGTTCGTGGTTTATTTGCTAACCCGTCTGGTACCAAGACTATCTTTTCGTAAACCGGAGACTACACTGCCGGCCAAAGTGCTTGACGAGGTATAGGTGTTGACCTAGTCTTGAGAGAGTATGTTTGGATTTCGAAAAACAAAAAATAGACTTAGAAAAGGAGGTCAAGGACTCTTTGTTAAGACTAAAAATCTTACTCCGGAAGACGTCGCCGAAGCCCGACGCTACATTGTTAAATTCTGGCCGCGTCTAACTCGCTCACATCCTAAAGATGACGATAGTTTGCTGGGTTTACCCGAGCCATATTTAGTACCTGCCTTTGAAGAAGGTCACGAATTTGACTTTAATGAGCTTTATTATTGGGATAGTTATTTCATGGTCCAATCCCTAATGGATGATGATCATCGCAAATTGGTTACGGGGATCCTAGAAGACCTGCTGAGTCTATTTAAACAATTTAAAGTTATACCAAACGCCTCGCGAACTTATCTAACTGGTCGCTCTCAACCGCCCTTTTTAACTAGCTTTATCTTTGATGTCTACCAAGCCTATGACTTAGATGAGAAGTGGCTGCATTCTAGAATCGCAATCGCTAAGGAGGAATACGAAACGGTGTGGATGGGCACTACTAAGCCTAATGCCAGACAAGTCTATCGAACACTTAGTCGTTATTTCGATATTAATTACATCAACGACTTAGCTGAGGCCGAAAGTGGCTGGGACCTAACACCTCGTTTTAACCGCAAGGCTCTTAATTATTTACCAGTAGATCTAAATGCCCTGCTCTACAAGTATGAAAGCGATTTTGCCAAAGCCGCACGACTAGCTGGTAACACTCGCGAGGCTGTCCGTTGGGAGCATACTGCTAAGCTTCGCTCGATAACTATGAATGAGCTTATGTGGGACGAGTCTAGAGGAATGTACTACGACTACGATTACGTTAAGAAAAAGAGAAGCGGAGTTAGTTCTTTGGCCTCGTTTTATCCAATGTGGGCGGGCATGGTGACCGACAAACAAGCCAAGAAAATGGTTAATGCGCTCCGGCGTTTTGAACAAAAAGGCGGACTAAGCACGACTGATTCTCTGCCGTTAGGACAATTCGTTGTTGGTAGCGTACCAACTCAATGGGCTTATCCGAACGGTTGGGCGCCTCTACATTTTTTAGTGGTTCGCGGCCTCCAACGTTATGGCTATCATCAAGATGCAGCTCGAATTGCTGGAAAGTGGCTTAAAACAAACCTAGATTGGTTTAACGAACATGGTGTTTTCATCGAGAAATATAACGTTGTGTCGCCGGAGAAACCACCCAACAAGGGTGTCTATCCTTCCCAAACTGGTTTTGGTTGGACGAACTCAGTCTTTGAAGTGTTTTGCCGGGAGTTTATAGATAGCCCTGGATCAGCTATAATTACTCCGTGATAAGGAGGGGTTGTAGCTCAGCCGGCTAGAGCGCGTGATTCACATTCACGAGGTCGGGGGTTCGAGTCCCTCCAGCCCTACCAACAACTATGAAATACTACGTAACAACATCCATACCCTACGTTAACGGCGAACCACATATCGGGTTTGGTATGGAACTTGTACAAGCCGATGTTTTGGCTCGTTACGCTCGTAAACAGCAAAAGAAGGTTATTTTTAGCACCGGCACGGATGATCATGGTCTTAAAGTTGCTGAAAAAGCAGCCGAACTGAACATCACTCCCAAAGAGCTAACTGATCAAATGTCTGAGAGATTTAAGAAACTTGATAAGCAACTCGATATCAGTGCCGATCGTTTTATTAGAACTACTGATCCCGAGCACGAAAAACGGGCTCAGACAATATGGGAGAATCTGAGTAAGGATATCTATAAAGCTAAATACACTGGTTGGTACGATGTCCGTCAGGAAGAGTTTGTGACAGAGGCTAAAGCTGACCCAGAGAGAACTAAGCCGGAACACCCTCAAGCCTACCGTCGTGTTGAGGAAGAAAATTATTTCTTTAAACTAAGCAGTTATACCGATCGAGTTAAGCAAGCCATTAAAAACAACAAGCTTAAAATTGTCCCCTCCACCAGACGTAACGAGATCCTATCGCTACTGCACGAGGGTCTCGACGATATCAGCATTAGTCGTCCCAAAGACAAACTAGCGTGGGGTATTGCCGTACCAGGAGACGATAGCCAGGTTATGTATGTTTGGTTCGAAGCCTTGATGAACTATATTACCGTTCTTGGTTTTCCGGACGGATCGGACTTTAAGGAATTTTGGCCGGCTGATGTTCAAGTTATTGGTAAGGACATTATTCGTTTTCATGCTGCTATCTGGCCAGCCATGCTTATGAGCCTTGATCTGCCGTTACCCAAGATGCTCTACGTCCATGGTTTCATCAATGTTGATGGACAAAAGATGAGCAAATCTATTGGCAATGTCACTCCCCCTAGCGAAATTGTTAAACACTACGGGACCGATGCCTTTCGCTATTTTTTCCTGCGGCACATCCCTAGTTATGATGACGGGGATTACAGCATTGAAACTTTTCATGCGGCGTATAACAATGAACTTGCCAACCAACTAGGTAATGCTGTACAACGAACTGCTGCAATGATTCATCAGTACCAAGACGATAAGATCGGCGTTTTACCAAAAACAGATGTCGATTTATCTGCTTATCACAAAGCTTTAGAAGTCTGCCAGTTTGACCGAGCTATGGATGAGATTTGGCAACAAGTTAAGCTTCTCAATCAGTATATTGACGACAATAAGCCCTGGGTTATGGCAAAAACCGACGGTAAAGATCAGTTACGGGGAATTTTGGCTCAACAGGTTAGCTCACTGCTATTAATTGCTGACTTGCTTGAACCATTTTTGCCCTCGACCAGCAAGAAAATTAGCCAAATTTTCAGTGACGGCGCAGTTAAATTTTCTGATGAAACCTTGTTTCCTAGAAAAGAACTACCATCAGCAACATGACACTAACCGATACGCATTGTCATATCCATTCTGATTTTTACAAACTTGATCGAGACGATGTAATTAAAGACGGACGGAAGGCAGAGGTGAGACAAGTTCTTTGTGTGGGCACTACACTTGAGGATTCTGAGCGAGCTATTAATTTTGTCAGTAATCGAGAAAATCTCTGGGCCACTATTGGCATCCATCCGCATGAGGCAAAACTCTATAAAGGTAACGCTAGCGCTGAAGATAGATTTACCCACCTTGCCACTCAGCCTAAAGTTGTGGCTGTTGGAGAATGTGGCTTGGATTACTACTACAATCATTCTCCCAAGGCTGATCAACAAGAATTACTGCGTTTCCAGATAGAATTGGCACTGAAGGAAGATCTACCAATGATTTTTCATGTCCGTGAGGCGTTCGATGATTTTTGGAAGATCTTTGATGAGTATAAAGGTATTAGGGGTGTGGTCCATTCTTTTACGGCCAATCGCATCGAGCTGGAACACGTGTTGCAACGAGGCCTTTATTTAGGCTTAAACGGCATCATGACTTT
Source organism: Chlamydiota bacterium (assembly GCA_903970425.1). GTDB lineage: Bacteria > Patescibacteriota > Saccharimonadia > Saccharimonadales > UBA4665 > CAJCIR01. Next base: position 9,233 of record CAJCIR010000038.1, read on the forward strand.
TACCAAAAAGGACGAACAACTTGAAGCCGCCAAACTCATTCCGCTTACTAAAATGTTGCTCGAAACAGATGCGCCCTTCTTGACACCAGCCCCTTATAGGGGTACAATATGTCAGCTAAAGCATTTGCGAGTTACCGCTGAGTTCCTTGCCAAATTGCGCGGAGAAACTCTTCGGGAAATTGCGGATTCCACGACGCTTAGCGCAAACACCCTTTTTAAGTTAACGTAAGCGGAGAGACAGATAGAATGGGAGAGATTTTACCGATAGGTGGACATTCTAAAGAACGCACTCCAAGCCATATGGAAGTAGTTCCGCTGCGCCGCCCGGTCGTTGTTACGGCTGTTGAATTTCTTATGGGGGCTGTAAAGCCTAGCGTTGAATCTTCTGCTGACCCTGTGCAGTTTACTGAGCAGCACGCTGCTGCTCCTAATATGAGCCTTGCCAAAAGAATCGGAGAAGCTCCTGTAGCCGATCAACAAGCAGCTGATCAGAGTGGTCTAAACCTTGTTGAGAGTGAAGACTTTATGCCGGAGAGCGTCAGCGCTGAGAGTGCTGATCTAAAACTTGTTAGTGGCCCCCATCGGAATTTGGAAGGGACTGAAGTCTTTCCTAGTGGACCTAGAGCTGACGGTATGGCTTATGAAGCTGAGGACGGAACAGATGTTATGAATGTCATCGATCCAGGTTCGTTTGAACAACCACCTCAAATACAAATAGAGGACGCGGCTTAGTGATGTTAAAACAAATATTTACCCAACTTGCCAATCAACGACATGATGATCAGTTAGGCAAGGCCTACCGTGATCTAATACATCGTGAAGCTCGAATGGGCGGCCAATTATTTGGACCAGTCCCCAACAACGTTCGACGCGAATTTTTCTGTCTTGATGAACACACTTGGGTATGGCACGAAGAATGGACTGATCGAAACGGTGAGCGGCAGATTATAACTACGCGCTACGATGTCCGACCAAGTGGAATCCTAAAAGCTCAGAATAACCATCATTACCAGCAAGTTTCTGAAGAAGAAGCGGAGCATCTACTTGAAGCTGCCCGTCAATATCTAGCACGTGCTGATAAAGATATTTATCACGTTACTTAGAGAAAAGAAGGCAAGAGCTCGTTTAAGTGAAGCAAACTATTTATCTTGATAACGCTTCAGCTACGCCCCTAGATGATCGAGTACTGAGAGCTATGAAGCCGTTCTTCTCGGACTTTTTTTATAATCCATCAGCCAACTATCTAGCTGCCCAAGATGTTAAACACAAAGTAAACGAAGCCAGAGCTAGGATTGCTCATTGGTTGGGAGCTAAACCGTCGGAAATTATCTTTGTTGCCGGTGGCACCGAAGCCAATAATCTTGCAATTCGAGGTGTCATGGAAACCTATCCGGGTTCCGAGATCATTACCGGCGCCGCAGAACACGACTCGGTACTGGATGTGGCCGCTCAATATGATCATATCGTTGCGCCAGTTCTGGCCGACGGTACTCTTGATTTGCCAACACTCACGGGTTTGATTAGTGATAAGACTGTTCTAATTAGTGTTATGTATGCCAATAATGAAGTCGGTACTATTATGCCGATTCGTGAGATTGCCCAAGTGATTGTTAAAATCCGTCGCAACAGAGAGAAGCAGGGCAACAAACTACCCATCTATCTACATACCGATGCCGCCCAGGCCGGTAACTACCTAGACCTACACGTCTCTCGACTTGGTGTTGATCTGATGTCGATTAACGGCGGTAAGATTTATGGGCCTAAACAGTCAGGAGCCCTTTTTGTTAAGTCTGGAGTTGTTCTAAAGCCAATCATCTATGGCGGTGGGCAGGAGAGAGGACTACGCAGTGGTACGGAAAACGTCGCTAGCATAATTGGTCTAGCCACAGCTCTCGACCTCGCCCAAACTATGCGAAAAGAGGAAGTTGAACGACTATTAAAACTGCAAGCTCTTTTCTTCGAACTCCTCTCGCAAGACATACCCTCAGTTATCGTTAATGGTTCCCGCCGGCGCCGTCTGCCAAATAACGTACATATTAGCTTGCCGGGTCAAGACAACGAACGACTATTGATTCAACTTGATGAGGCTGGTATATATGCAGCCGCTGGCTCAGCTTGTAGTGCTAGTAGCGAAGAACCGTCACATGTGCTTCGGGCCATGGGTATATCAGAAAAGCTAGCTCAGTCGAGCCTACGTTTCTCAATGGGTAGAACCACTGACGAAACAGCCGTACGAAAAGTTGTTAAAAAGCTTGCTAGTTTAGTTGCTTAACTTCTTAAGCGCGCTATACTTAAAACCACAGCGATGTATATTAAAAACTACAAAAAAATAAAAATCTGTTTGGTCTTATTGTTGTTGACAGCACTTGTTGTGTTGGCTATCAATGGCCAAACCAATGCTCAATCAGCTGCAGTACAAGCCTATTCAACTACTTCACCTCTTCAGAGCGGAACAATCGTCCAGCTTGATGGTCATGATTCCTCAAGCGTTGAAGCACTTACCCAAAGCAATGTTAGCGATATGTTTGGCGTAGTTGTACCCGCTAACTCCTCACCGATAACCTTATCTAACCCCGACGCTACCTCGACTCAAGCCTACGTGGCCACTAGCGGTTCCTATAACGTCCTGGTCAGTACTCAAGACGGCGACATTGCTAGCGGAAACTATATAACCATCTCGGCAATCGATGGAGTTGGCATGAAAGCAGGTACTACGCAGCCACTTGTACTGGGTAAAGCGCTGGAAAGTTTTAATGGCAGCAATTCACTAAGCACCGCTAGTCTAAAAGCAGCCAGTGGCACATCGGTAAATGTAGATATTGGCTCTATTCCAGTTGCGATCAGTGTTGCTCATAATCCTCTGATGCTCAATACCACCACTAACTTACCGGCTTTCTTGCAGAAAGCCACACAAGCAGTTACCACTAAGCCGGTAAGTACGTCCAAAGTTTACTTAGGACTGGCGATAATAGTAATAGCCACATCTTTATCTGGAGGACTAATGTACGCTGGAGTTAAAAGCAGTATCGTGGCCATTGGTCGTAACCCACTCTCTAGAAAATCCGTGTTAAGAGGCCTTCTCCAGGTTACATTAATCGCGCTTACCATTTTTATCTTGGGTCTTTTTGGGGTATATTTACTACTGATACTTTAAGCATGAACACGATATGGTGGGTAACACGATAACAATCTGGTGGATAGTTCCTATAATAGCTAGTTTGCTGCTCAGTGCGGCTGCTTTTATTTGGATGGCCGTTCGCCTAGGTGGCGGTAAAAAGAAGGGCAAGAATAAGAACGGTTCTGTTGAGGATGCGGCTGAGAAGGACGTTGAACACATTTTCAACGATGATTTCCGTGAAGAGTTACGTAACCGAGGGCGATTACACTTCGAAAAGATTATTGGTGAAAACGCTATGTTCTTGCAGCAAGACCTTCGTTTAACGACATCTCAGCTTAATGACTATATGAAGGATGAAATTACTAAAAAGCTGCAAGAAGAATTTAAGAAGTACGAAGAGTCAATTACTGATGCCAAACAGATGGCCATAGATTCTATAGAGAAGACTAACGCTGCAGTTGACGAACAAAGACAAACACTCAGCCAGCAGCTTAAGAGTCAGACTAATGAGCAAAAAGCTCGTCTAATAAAAGAGTTTGAAAATAACATGGCAGACATCATCAATCACTACGTGCTCAGCGCCATTGGTAAACAAATCGATTTAAGTGATCAGCTAGAGTACATCCTAAGTGATCTGGAAGCCAACAAGCAAGCTATCGTTGAGGACATGCAAAGTGGCGTCTAGCGATACTAAAGTTGTGGCCCGGGGTTTACTGCCACCAATTGTGGTTACTCCAACCGACGTCATTGATCTAAGGCGCGAAGTTGAAGCCCTGGATGAATTCATGCACCAAACGTCACTGCGACGCGGCGGTCAAGCTATGAGCATTCCAAAACTGAGTCACTCACTCGAAGAGGTGGTAAAGCTTAATAATCTGAATTTACTCAACACTACCGACCGACAGCAATTGCTTACATTTCTAAAAGAACTCAAGGACTCTGCCCCAGTTGTTCATATTAGTTTTGCAGCTGATCCTAGTAGTGCGTTTATGGCCAAGATTATCGGCTGGTTCCGAGAAAACGCCCATCCTCAGGCCTTGATACAGATAGGACTACAGCCCTCTATTGCTGCTGGTTGTATGGTTCGAACTGAAAACAAAGTTTTTGACTTTAGTTTGCGCAAAAGATTCGAAGAAAAACGCCAGATCCTGATGGATAAGTTAAACGAGAGCTTTAAATCGTGAGCGACAATAAACATTTTGACCAATTAGTGGCTGCCGGCAATCCAGTTGGCGAGGTTATCAGTGTTGATCGTTTTTTGGTTCGTGTTAGGGGCATGCAACCCGTTAATACGCACGCACTGGTAATGTTTCAAAACGGTACCAAAGGCTTTGTTCAGTATATTTTTGAGGACCACGTAGTTGTTTTCCACCTAGGTGCTAAGCCAGTAACAGTTGGCATGACCTTAGTTGTCCAACACAATCAGTTGGTCTCCAAGGTTGGTAAGGATTTTATTGGTCGAGTAGTCTCAGTAACCGGAGATCCATTGGACGGCAAGGGACCGATAGCTGCCGACGGGGTTTGGCCGGTCTTCGCCTCAGCGCCGGGGCTAGCAACTCGTGAATTACTAGATACTCAGCTAGAGACAGGTGTGACAACGATTGATGCTTTGTTTCCAATCTTGCGTGGACAAAGAATGGCCTTACTAGGAGATAGCAAATCAGGTAAAAGCACGCTGGCTACCCAAATAGCACTTAACCAGAAGAATACCGATATTATCGTGATCTACGCTCTAATTGCTAAGCGGCGTAGTGACGTAGACTTGTTACTTAATCGTCTGCAGGCTAACGACGCTCTAAAACATGCTATCGTTGTGGTCTCGACTGTCTTTGAGTCACTTATAATGACTTATTTGGCTCCGTACGTGGCTTGTGCGCTGGGCGAATATCTTTGGCAAAAAGAGGACCGCGATACTCTAGTGATATATGACGATCTTACTAGTCACGCCCAGGCCTACCGAGAAATTGCTCTGCTATCCGGTAGTAGCCCAGGACGAGATTCCTTCCCGGGAGATATGTTCTATGCTCACTCGTCGCTACTAGAACGGGCTGGAAAGTTAGCGCGTAACCACAAATCCCAGACTACCGTTGAATTAGTTCTAGCCAACAGTGGTGATATTACGGCCTATCTACCCACTAACGTCATGTCTATTACCGACGGACAGTGGATTTTGGACATGGACATTTTCAGAAATATTCTTCGACCTGCCATAAGTTTGGGACTCAGTGTTACCCGTGTTGGTGGGCGTGGACAGGTGGCTCGTCAAAAGAAACTGGCTAATCAAGCCACCAAGGCCTTGGCCGACTATAATCAAGCCCAAGAGTACGCACACTTTGGATCCGAACTAGCACTCAATGCCCAACAAGAAATGGCCCGAGGAGAACGAATCTACGAAGTTTTAAACCAAAAACCGAATGAGACTTTCAACTTTATGAGTCAACAACTGATGCTCGATATTGCTATGAATCCAACAGAAGGACAGGTGCTAGACATTAAAACCCTAAAAGGTGCTGTTAAAGAATATGCCGCTCTAGTTAAAAAGGATGAAGACTATGACCGAGTTAAAGCTGAGTTGCTGAAAAAGAGTGTTGTTCAGATCACTGGCCAGGTAGCCAAACCCGAGGCTCCCAAGGCCGAGGAGCCTAAAGTCGAGGTAGCCCAGAAATGAAAAGACCACAAGATATAGCACGCGACCAGAGGTCGATGGCCACCATTGTCCAGTTAACTGGTGCCTTTGAGGGAATTGCCAGTATGCGTATCTCTCAGATTAAAACTCAGGTCCTTCAGGCTCAGAACTTCTTTGACGAGCTTTGGCATATCTATACACAGTTGCGAGTTGATAGCTTGTTTCGTTTTGGACGTAGCGAGAAAGATACTCCGATAAACAAAGAACTTTTTATTGCCATTACCGCCGAAGGTGGATTTAGCGGCGACATCGATCAGAAACTTATAGGATCGATGCTTGAACATTACGATCCTGCCAAACAAGACATTATCGTTATTGGGCACCACGGAGCTATTCAGTTAGCTCAACGGGGTATCAGTTTCAAGAAGTACTACAAACTACCCGAGAAGGACCAGAATATTAATGTGGATCCGCTTATTAAACATGTTCGTGAATACCGTGAGACCAGCGTTTTTTATCAAACATACGTGTCTTTAATGGTTCAGGACATCAAACGTATTGACCTCAAGGTTGCCGTTGAACAACAGGCTAAAACGGCCAAGGCCAAAGATGAAATTATTAGTGACGCAAACTATATTTTTGAACCATCAGCATACGCCGTGGTCGCTCACTTGGAGCGTTCTATGCTACAAATCGCACTATCTCAGCTAATTCTTGATTCCAAATTAGCTCAATACGCCAGTCGGTTCCGGGCCATGAGCGTAGCCAGTGAACTTGTTAACCACTCACTTGGAGACTTGAGACTGTCCTTTTATCGAGCCAAGAGATCAATCGCCGATGAACGCCTGAAAGAAATAATTACCGGTGTTAAAAAGTCCTCAGGGAGTGAATCTATATGAGCCAGGGTGTCATTCATTCCATTAAAGATCTAATTATTACTGTCGAGTTCGACGAAGACGTTGCGGAGATTAACGAAATATTACTCGTAGATAATAAGCAGAAAACGCCGCTACTGGTAGATAGTCTGCGACCTGGAAACATTGCAGTGTGTTTAAACCTTCATACTGATCGTAGCTTGCAAAAAGCCATGAAGGTAAATCGTACGGGTAAGGACTTGGAAATCCCAGTTGGCGAGGAAATGATTGGTCGTATGTTTAATGCCCTAGGCGAACCAATCGATGGCCTGGCACCGGTGGATCCAAAACTAGCTAGGCGCAGCATCTTTAAACCACCGTCAAGGACCAACTCCTTTGAGGCCAGTGAACCAGAAATCCTAGAAACGGGGATTAAGGTTATTGATTTCTTTACGCCGTTTGTTAAGGGACGCAAGATTGGCATTATTGGTGGAGCTGGTGTAGGTAAAACAGTGCTGATGATGGAGCTCATTCATAATGTTGCCGCCAGTGGTGTGGGACTTAGCTTCTTTACTGGAATTGGTGAGCGTATCCGTGAGGGTCACGAACTTTACGATACCTTGCGAGAGAGAAAACTATTAAGCAGTACCTGCATGTTCTTCGGCCAGATGAATGAAAATCCTGTTCAACGTGCTTTGGTAGGGGTTTCAGCAGCAACTTTGGCCGAATACTTTAGGGATGATAAAGGGAAGGACATACTATTCTTCGCTGACAACATGTACCGTTATGTCCAGGCTCGCAATGAGGTTTCCACCATTATCGACCAGATGCCTAGTGAGGGCGGTTATGAACCGACTATCTTTAGCGATGTTAAGACTCTGCAAGATAGGCTGAGCTCTAACGAAAAAGGATCTATAACAGCTATTGAGACTATCTATGTACCAGCTGACGACCTCAGTGACCCGGCTGTGCAAATGATCCAGCACGAACTAGACAGCATAATTGTTCTTAGCCGTGCAGTGGCCGAGCAGGGTATCCGACCAGCTGTCGACCTTATTCATACCAGTTCTTCGCTTTTATCACCCGACATTGTCGGTGATCGTCATTACCTGCTCAGTGTTCAGGTTCAATCATTACTGCAAAAGTATGAATCCTTGAAAGGGATCATTGCGATCATTGGTGAAAACGAGCTTAGCCCTGCTGATAGAGCGGCCTACGCTAAGTCGAAGAAGCTAATCGAGTACTTCTCACAGCCAATGTCGGTTATGGAGGACATGAACGGTGAAAAAGGGGAGCAGGTCAACCGCGAAGACATGTTAAAAGGAATTGAAGAGATAATAGTATGAGCGAAGAAGACATAGTACTTGAGAAAATGGCGCTTAGTTCGCCATCAAAAAATCGCCTAATTCATGTTAAGGTCTACTCTCCATACAAAACCTACTTTGACGAGGAAGCATTCAGTGTCTCGGCCGAAAACGACACAGGACCTTTTGATGTTCTGGCTTCTCACCACAACTTCATAACCTTGCTTAATCCCTGTGAGTTAGTTGTTCGCGCACCAGATGGTGAAGAAAGGATACGAATATCTCGTGGCCTAATGCATGTAAAAGCCGATCAGATAATCGTGTTTTTAGATATCTAGTTGATTACAATATAATTGATAGAAAAAGTGCCAGCTGCAGTGCTGTTTACGGTAAAACCAGAGGCGCTTTGACTCGATATGTATATCTGTTCGTTACCTACTGGCGTTGTGACGATGTGAGGTGTACTACCAAATTTAGTGGCAAAGTTTACGGTCGCACAATCACTGTTTCCCATGTTTATAGTACCTGCCGTATCTGTTCCATTGATGGAAGCTGTTGAAGCACCTCCGCTACAACTGCTGGCAGTCGGTAATGTGCCCGATGTCACAATGTGGTGCGAAATAGTTAGGTCACCAGTCAATGAAAGACTGTTAACACTTAGAGAAGGGGCAGATAGAGCGCCCGCAAAAGTCACCGCTCCATTAACATTGATACCTTTTTGCACGGTCAGCTGTCCATCGATTGTGGCGTTACCGGACGTCGTGAGCGAACTAGCTTGCAAAGTATTGAATGTGCCTGTGCCTGAAACCGTCAGACCAGTTATGGTTAGGGCGCTGCCTACTTGGATCGAACCCGAGACGGACAGATTATTTTTTATAGTAACGCTACTAGCAAAGGTCGTGGGAGAGGCAATGCTTAATATCTGCTTACTATTACCTATGGTTGTGGTGGTAGTACCGGCGATCTTTCCTAATGATTGTGAGCTGAGAGTTTGAGAATTAACGGAAGGGACATTATTGCTCTTCTTTTGCTTAGTAACAGCCACAAACGTTACTACGCCGGCTATTGCTAACACAAAGATAAATAGCAGCAGATAAATATTAAAACGTGTAGCAAAGCCACTGAGACCGTTTAACTTGAATCGCCCTTTATCTTTATCCTTTGCTCCAGAATCAGTCCCCTTAGAGTTAGGTTTTTCTCCCTTATCCTTGTCACCT
>CAJCIR010000039.1 GCA_903970425.1 Chlamydiota bacterium
TGGAAGGGGAGGGGGCCATCTGCGTGGCCAAGGCCAATCTGGACGCCTTTGCCCACGGTGCTTCAACCGAGAATAGTGATTTTATGATTACTAAAAATCCACACGACAAAACCAGAGTTGCAGGAGGATCTTCTGGTGGCCCCGCCGCAGCTGTAGTGCTGCAAATGGCTCCTTTTGCTGTTGGCACAGATACGGGTGGATCAATTCGTCAGCCTGCCAGTTTCACAGGTTGTGTAGGCTATAAGCCAACTTATGGTTTAGTTTCTAGGAGTGGTGTAATTGCTATGGCGAGTAGTACAGACGTTATTGGACCGCTAACTAATACTGTCGAAGACACAGCATTAGTACTCGATGTAATGGCCGGTAAGGATCACCTAGATAGCACCACGATTGAACGAGACAAAACTAGTTATACAAAGCTAGGTGCTGACCTAAAAGGTAAAAAAATAGGAGTCATTAAAGAGTATCTGAGTGATGCCCTAGATGATGATGTTAGAAAGAGTATAAAAAAAGCAATTGCCGATATTAAGCAAAAGGGAGCGGAAATTGTTGAGATCAGCTTGCCGTCAGTACCTTTAGCTCTAGCTGTCTACTACATTGTTTGCCCTGCTGAGGTTAGTAGTAATTTAAGTCGATATGACGGTCAACGCTATGGTTATAGTTACAAGGAAGCCAAAGATTTGGATGAAAGCTATAACAAATCGCGTTCTATCGGTTTTGGGGCAGAGGCTAAGCGACGAATTATGATTGGTACTTATGTTCTTAGTAGCGGTTATTATGACGCCTATTATTTAAAAGCGCAGATAGTCAGAACCAAGCTAATAAAAGAATTTAATGAGGCATTTTCTAAAGTCGATTTTTTGGTCGGTCCCGTAGCGCCGACAACAGCATTTAAGATCGGCCAAAACACAGACGATCCACTAAAGATGTATCTATCGGACATTATGACTGTTGCTGCCAATTTAGTAGGGATCCCTTCAATTAGTATTCCAATAGGTGATTCTGGAAAACTTCCTGTTGGTTTTCAGATTATGGCACCACAAAAGGCCGACCTAAAACTATTATCACTGGCTAAGGCAGTTGAGGAAGTAGTCGGATGAACCACGAAAAAGAAATCATTGCTGTTATTGCGGTTTTCGCAATAATTATCGGCACAATTGGTTACCGTCTTCGCCCTAGACACTTGAAGGTCGGTGATTATCAAGAGAAGTGGATGGAACTACAGAAATTGTGTTCGAATAAAGATACTTGGCCTGATGCACTTATCAGTGCCGATAAGCTACTAGACCGGGCTCTCAAAAAGAGACATTTTAGCGGCAAGAGTCCTGGCGAGCGACTTGTCTCCGCGCAGCGAGTGTTTACCGACAACGATACCCTATGGTTTGCCCACAAGCTACGTAATAAGGTTGATAGCGAACCAAAGATAAAGCTTCGGGAACGCGATGTAAAAGATGCCCTGCTTGGCATAAGGCAGGGTTTAAAAGATATAGGAGCGCTGCCCAGTGGCAAGTCCAAAGACACAGAATAAGTACCACCCAACTATTGGCATTGAGTGTCATGTCCAGCTTAAGACTGTCACTAAATTATTTGCAGCTGTTGGTAATGATGCTCGTGAGGCGGCTCCCAATACGTTGGTGAGTCATATCTGTTTTGGAATGCCCGGTGCTCTGCCAGTTCTAAATAAAGAGGCTGTGGCCTTAGCTTCCCGTGCCGCCTTCGCACTGGGTACTACTCCGCAGAAGTTCTCTCGTTTTGACCGAAAACATTATTTCTACCCAGATCTACCCAAAGGCTATCAAATCACCCAATTTTATTATCCGATCATTGTCGGTGGAAAGATAAAGATTGAAGTTGATGGCGAAGAGAAGACTGTTGGAATTAATAAAGCACACATTGAGGAAGACGCCGGTAAAAGTACTCATCCGGCAGGAGCAGACTACAGCCTTGTCGATCTAAACCGAGCCGGCACGCCTCTACTTGAAATAGTCACTGAACCAGACATGCACAGTGCAGCTGAAGTCCGGGCCTGCGCGCGTGAACTTTATCTTCGTATGAAGTATGCTGATGTGTCCTATGCCAATCTCTACTACGGTAATATGCGGTTTGATGTAAACGTCAGTATTAGCAGTGATCCAACAGAACTTGGGACACGTTCGGAAACTAAGAATCTTAATAGTTTCAGGAGTGTTGAGAAGGTGGTAGAATACGAAATTAAGCGCCAAACACAACTATTGGAAAAGGGAGAGAAGATTGTCCAAGAAACCAGGGGTTGGGATGACGCTAAGCAGAGAACTTTCTCTCAGCGCAGCAAAGAAGATGCCCATGATTACCGTTATTTCCCCGAACCTGATTTACCTCCTGTGGTGCTAAGCGATGAATATATCGAAGAAGTTAGAAAGATCGTACCAATTATGCCTGAGCAATGGCGGGAGCGTTTGGCTGGTCTAGGTTTAGATAAATCTCAAACCGAGCTACTACTGGATGCAGAGGTTGACGATGAACAAGTCAGTTATCTGTCATTAATCGAAGCTAATCTTTCCAATACTGATTTTGCTAAACGACTGGTAAACTGGTTGATTAATGTTGAGATACCTCTTCGTCGTGAGAAAGAAATTCCAACTCTATTTTCAGATCACGATCGAACCAGGAAGTATCTGGAAATCTATAAACTGTCAGTCAATGGTTCGCTAAATTCAACTAAAGCAAAAGAATTAATTGAGAGTCTTTTAACACTAGAGTCTTTGCCAGATGATATTGCTGCCCACGCCAAAGAAAAAGGCTTCATACAAGTTTCTGATGAAGGCGAGATCCTTAAGATCGTTGATCAGGTCTTAGCTCAGAATCCCAAGGCAGCGGATGATGTTAAGACTGGCGAAACCAAGGCAATTGGGTTCTTGGTAGGACAGGTGATGAAAGAATCTAGAGGAAAGGCTAATCCAGAACTTGCCAACGAACTTATTCGTCGACAACTCGGGATGTGATAATATTTGAAAGTGAAACCCGTAACAAAAGCTGTAATCGCCGCTGCCGGACTTGGGACTAGGTTCTTACCTCAGACCAAAGCAATGCCGAAAGAGATGCTGCCGCTCGTTGATAAACCTATTATTCAGTACGTTGTAGAAGAGCTAGTTAGTGTTGGTATTAAAGACATTGTTATCGTTACTGGTATTAACAAACGAAGCATTGAAGATCATTTTGATAAACCAAGCGAAGACCTAGTCGCTAATTTGCGAAGTGCCGGAGAAAGTAAAAGGAAACTTCTTGAAGAAGTAGAGTCTATCGCAGATATGGCCAATTTTGTTTATGTCCGACAAAAAGGGCCATACGGCAACGGCACACCTTTGATGAACGTCGAGCACCTAATTGGAGATGAGCCTTTTATCTTTACATTTAGTGATGATTTCATTGTCGCCACTCCACCTCGCTTTAAACAAATGATAGACCTTTATCATGAGTTTAATAGTCCAGTAATAAGTGCAGTTACTGCTAAGCTCGATGAGGACTATAGTCGTTATGGCTTTGTCGGTGGAAAGACCATTCGTGAGGGCATAATTGACGTTGAAACAATTATCGAAAAACCAGGGAGAGAGGCTGCACCCTCTAATATGGCCATGGTTAGTGGATTTCTTTTAACGACTGATTTTTTCCCTTATCTACATCAGGCCTCCGATAAATTAGAGCCTGGCTCTGAGTTTTACAGTAACGAGGCACTAAAGTTGATGCTGGCTGATGGCAAGAAGATCGTGGCCTCAGAAATAACTAACGCCACTTACTACGATGCTGGAAATAAATTAGAATACCTCAAAACTGTCGTTGATTTTGCTTTGCAACGCGATGACATCAAGGACCAGTTCCGAGAGTATCTAAAAGGAAAGTTGTAATCTGCCGCCTCCTTGGCGTAAGATAAATCTACATGGAAAAAGCATCAGAATTATTAGTTATCATTTTATCATCAGTTCTTGTCGTATTCTTTTTGCTTCTGATTACAGTATTACTGAAGGTAATCTGGGTACTTGATAGCTTAAAGCGGATTGCTGAAAAAGCTGAGAGACTAGCAGATTCTGCCGAAGCAGTAGGCCAATTTTTTGAGAACGTTACGGGGCCTGTTGCTTTAGGTAAATTTCTAGCTAACATTACTCATCACGCATTTAATCACAATAAGAAAAAAGGGGAATGAAATGAAAAATAATACTAAGAGGATTGCAATTGGAGCTGTAGTTGCTGGAGTTGGCGGCTATATAGCTGGTATTTTAACTGCTCCAAAAAGCGGTAAAGAAACACGTAAAGATATAAAAGACGTGGCCGTTAAGACAACTGCCGAAGCGGAACGAAGGCTTAAGGAGCTGCACACCGAATTAAGCAAACTGATCGATCAGGCCAAAGCCAAGGGCTCACAGTTTACGGGTAAGGCTAAAGAAGAATTAGATAAATTAGTAAGTGCTGCAACTGCTGCTAAGCAAAAAGCACGCGAAATTCTTAGCGCTATTCACGAAGGCGATGCTGAAGACAAGGATCTTGCCAAAGCTGTCAAAGAATCAGCTGCAGCTGCTGAACACCTCAAAGCATATTTGAAAAAACAGTAAATATTTATTGAAAATCTAATTATGTTTATAACGCTTCGGCCTAGAAGCGATATAATAGAAGTAGTTAAATTCTAGGGAGAAAACAAAAGTGGGTTCTAAGGGGACAGGTTCGCTATCGACAAGTGATTATGTGCATCTACACAATCACACCCAGTATAGCCTTCTTGATGGCCTAACTAAGATTCCTGCACTAATTGAAAAAGTCCAGAAATCAGGCATGGAAGCGGTTGCTATAACTGATCACGGAACAATGAGCGGGGTCATTGAATTCTATAAAGAATCTAAGGCCAAGAACATTAAACCGATTATAGGTATTGAGACGTATGTAGCCAGTCGGCTACACACAGATAAAGACCCTGTTCATGACAAGTTAAACTATCACCTCATAGTTCTAGCCATGAACAATACTGGCTATCAGAATTTGATGCGCTTATCGACCACCGCTAATCTCGAAGGTTTTTACTATCGACCTCGAGTGGATCATGAGTTACTCGAGAAGTATAACGAAGGATTAATTGTTCTTAGTGGCTGCATAGGTGGTGAGGTCGGGGACTTGCTTCGCCAGGGACAATACGATCAGGCCAAGAAGGTCGCCGAGTGGTACAAGTCGATATTTGGTGACCGCTATTATCTAGAAGTTCAGGACCATGGTCACCCCGAACACCCCACCAAGTGGGAGGAACAAGTGGAAGTAACAGAACAAACCATGAAGCTTGGTGCCGAATTATCAATTCCCTGCGTATTGACCTGTGACGCACACTATCTTAATAAGGAAGACCAAGAAGTCCATGAAATACTGTTGTGTGTTCAAACTGGCTCATTTCTAACAGACGAGAAAAGGATGAGCTTAAAGCAGTTTGAGCTACATGTTACCGATCCCAAAGAGATTATTAAACGATGGGGGAAAGATCACCCAGAAGTCATAACTAATACCCGAGCTATTGCCGATCGTTGCGATGTGGAGATCCAGCTTGGGAAGACTTTGATACCTAAATTCCCGGTACCTAAAGGCCAGGACGAAAAAAGTTATCTACACAGTTTAGTGTGGCAAGGGTTAGCTTGGCGATATGCGGGGAAAGATTCCAAAGAGATCGAAAAACTTAGCGACACTGCTGCTCGCAAGTTATTAACGCCTGAGATTATTGAGAGGACCGAGTACGAATTAGGTACTATCGACTCGATGGGCTTTAATGGTTATTTTCTTATTGTTCAGGACTTTATTGGGTGGGGTAAGGACCGGGGGATAATATTCGGGCCTGGTAGAGGCTCAGCTGCAGGATCGATAGTGGCCTACGGCCTTAGGATTACTGAAATAGACCCGCTAGCTTATAACCTAATGTTTGAGAGATTTCTAAACCCTAGTCGTATAAGCATGCCCGATATCGACATTGATATTCAAGACACGCGCCGAGACGAAGTTATACAATACTGTGTCGAAAAATATGGCAGTGGTCGAGTAGCCAACATAGCAACATTTGGACGCATGGCTGCTAGAAATGCTGTACGCGATGTATCTAGGGTATTGCAAGTACCTTACGCCGAGGCTGATCGACTAGCTAAGATGTTGCCTCCACCCATACAGGGAAGACACATTCCTTTGTCTAAATCGATTAAAGAAAACTCTGAACTAAAAGGCGAATACCAGAATAATGAGACTGCTAAAAAAGTTTTCGATCTGGCAATTAGACTAGAGGGGACAATTCGCAGCCACGGAGTGCATGCCGCTGGTGTAGTTATTGCGCCTGATGAGATCGTCAAATTTACCCCATTAGAAATGGCCCAAAAAGGTGTAGTAGCCACCCAGTATTCAATGGGTCCGATTGATGAGCTAGGGTTACTTAAGATCGATTTCTTGGGGCTCTCTAACCTAACTACAATCAATAACGCCCTGCGTATAATTCGAAGAGTCTATGGGGTAGAAATTGATCTAAACGAAATCCCTCGTGATGATCCCAAAACATTTGAATTGTTACAACGGGCAGATACTACTGGAGTCTTCCAGCTGGAATCAGCTGGAATGAAACGCTACTTAAAAGAACTTAAACCAACCCTATTTGAAGACATCATTGCTATTGGGGCATTGTACCGCCCCGGGCCAATGGCAGAGATTCCTCGATTTATTCAAAGTAAGAACGATCCAAAGGCAATAACTTATCTGCATGAATCTCTTAAGCCAGTACTTGAAGAAACGTACGGCGTAATGGTCTACCAGGAGCAAATCACTAAGCTGCTTCAGTTGGTAGCTGGCTATACTCCTGGGGAGGCAGATCTTGTTCGAAAAGCTATCGGTAAAAAGAACCGTGCCATTATGGTGGCTGAGGAACCAAGATTTATCGAAGGCTGTATAAAGAAAGGTTTGACCAAAGCGAACGCAGAAAAACTATGGAAACAAATCCAGCCCTTTGCTGACTATTCATTTAATAAAGCCCACGCTACATGCTACGCCCAAATATCTTATTGGACAGCCTACTTAAAAGCTCATTACCCAAGTGCCTTTATGGCGGCCTTAATGACTAGCGATTATGATGATATTGATCGACTTAGCATTGAAATCAGCGAGTGTCAGCACTTGGGCATTGAAGTCTTGGCGCCTGATGTAAATGAATCATTTCTGGAATTTGCTATTGTTCCAGGTGAAAAGCAGCAGATTCGATTTGGAATGAGGGCAATTAAGAATGTAGGCAGTGCTGCGGTCGAAGATATACTTAGGGCCAGAGAAATAGACGGTCCGTTTAGTACTCTGGAGGATTTTTTCAGTAAGATTAATCCGCGTGTTGTTAATCGAAAAACATTGGAAAGTTTGATAAAGGCTGGCGCCTTAGATCGATTTGGAGAAAGAGGAGTGCTTCTAGCTAACATAGATGGGCTGGTAGCCTATTCTTCCCGACTGGCGAAATCACTGGCTAATGGCCAGACCGATCTTTTTGGTAATTTATTAGAAGGCGATGAAACTAAACCCAAGCTCACTATGACTCTTGAAGCTCCACTGACAGACAAGCGCGAGCAACTGCAATGGGAAAGGGAATTGCTGGGCATATATCTATCGCAACACCCGCTAGAGGGCTACCAAGACTATTTGTCGAAGTTGACTCAATCACTCGAAGAAATAAAGACCGTTTCTGAGGGGAAAGGCGTCAATGTCGGTGGCCTTATTTCTGATGTTAGAGAAATTACTACACGTAATGGTGCCAAAATGGCTTTTATAAAGCTAGAAGACATGAATGGCCAAATTGAACTCGTAATTTTTCCCAAAATCTATCAGCAAACTACTGACATCTGGCGACGCGATCAAGTTGTGGTAGCCAAAGGGAAAGTATCGCTGCGTGACGGGGAAGCTAAAATTACTGTAGACAGCGCCGTAATCCTCAAGCCAGAAGATGGTGTGGCAGTTAAAACGGTATCCGAAGATATAGCCTCAACAAGCCTGGTTAGTCGGGTATATGTTCGTCTCGATGACACTCAAGATCAACAGAAATTAATGTCTCTCAAACAAACCATCGATGACTATAGGGGGCCCTCTGAAGTAGTTCTGGTCTTGGGTACGGCAGATGACAAGCAAGCTATCAAACTTCCAACCGGAATTAATCTTGAGCGCGAAGAAGCTATTGAACAGCTAAAGTCACTAGTTGGAGTTGAAAACGTTAAGATTCAATAATTAACGAATGACTCCTCCGGTACGGGTCAATAAAACACTGACAACAACAACACTTACTAAGAATATGTCGAGGAAGGCGTGGTTTATTACGAACTCTTCGCCTCTAACCACGACCTTTTGCCACTTTCTGGCGTGCCTTAGGACTATCAGACAGACTCCTATGCTGGCAATGCTTGATACTGCGAACAAGCTCCACGTAGCATTACCAGAAGTTACTAACTGTATCCTGGAAACATCTCTGCTAGGAGGCTCTGGGATACTAGCAATCTTTATGGACTCGCTAGGGGTAACGGGCTTACTGACTGCTACCACTGATTGAGTAGGGGTGGACGTTGGAGTGCTTGTAGGTGCCGGCGTCGCGGTTGTAGTGGGCGCAAGCGACGCAGTCGGAGATGTTACTGGGGTTGTGCTTGCCGACGGCGTTGTAGTAGTTGGCTTAGGTGTAGTGGTAGCGGGGGCTGCAACCGGTGCTGGGGCAGCTGCGGGCTCAGCATACTCAGCAACGACCACTGTTTCGGGACCAGTTCCCACAAAATTAGTTGAGTTGGCGAATCCAAAACCGACATCAGTGTAGGATGTGTCTAAGATATTGGCACGATGATCAGGGCTGTTCATCCACCCCGTAACAGTATCGGCGCTGTCGTCGAACCCATAAGCCAGATTTTCACCAGCAGCTTGGTAATCGTATCCGGAGTTAGTTATGAATGTCCATGGTTCAACACCTTGAGGATTAACATGGGCCCAATAATTCTGAGTTACCATGTCATTTGCCTTCGCTTGGGCCGCATTATCCAGATCAGTATTCAAATTTAGATCGGGTAGACCATTGGCCTCACGCTGGGCGTTGGTATCATTTAATAATTCAGTAATACTTACATCTGTAGCAAGCCCCAGTACACCATTATGATTGGGACTACCCCAAAGCTGATTAACCAGTAGTCCTATCCCAATTATTCCGAGCATCGGCAAATAAGGCCAATAGGTTTTCATAAAGTGGGATGTCCTTTTTTGATGTAGACCTTGGCGCTTCTTGTGCTGTAGAGTGCTGGTTTTTTTGTGTTTGGAGGCAGTAGCCATACCGGTTAAGATTATACCATATCTAATCTGTAGAGCTGAAAAATCGACAGTGGTACAGGGCCATAGCTGTTGCAACAGCAACGTTGAAAGATTCTTTCTTGCCTAGCATCGGAATCTCGATTGCTATATCAGATTCGTCAATAACCTCTCTGGCTACGCCCTCGACTTCATTACCCGCAATCAGGGCAAGTTTATCCGGCGGGGTAAATTCGCCTAGTAGCGTCGCTTTTTGATCCTGTTCGAGAGTAGCGACCATATAGCCATCTTCTTTAAGTTTTTTGATGAGGGCATTTATGTCAGTCTCGTGTTTCCAGTTGACACTCTGTGATGCTCCTAAGGACGTTTTATCAATCTGAAGAGTCTGTTTTCTGCTTATATGAGGCAGGCGAGTATCATTTTTCTCCTTTGGGTAGGGAGTATAACCTGTCATATAGACTTTGCTCACGGCAAGCCCATCGGCAGTCCTAAGCAGTGCCCCAACATTGTAGGCACTTCTGATGTTGTCTAAAATTAGTACTAATTCACGCATTGCTCTAAAAAATACTATAACGAATGCCTAAGCCAAGCCAAAGTGCTCATGTATAATGTAGACCATGAGTCAAGACGCCCGCCTCGACGAAGAACAGTCAACTCGCCGTAGAGCGGGACTAATTGGTCTTCCATATTCCGACACTTCTAAGTTGCCTAATACGCAATTGTTCAAAGACCTGCTAAGTCCTTCAGAATTGGAGTCCTTTAGAGTTGTGCCAATGGTTGTCGACCGCAGCAATATATTATTTGGCATTACTACTTCTACGCCTCAGACTGTAATGCAGTCTTTAAGGCAGCGTTTCAACGACCAGCGAGTGGCCTATACCATTATTTCGGACACTGGCTTCAAAGATTACATGAAGCTCTACAATCCGCCGAAAAAGATAACCTATCAAGACGTATCTTTTAACTCTGCCGGCTTGGCTGAATTGGTAAAGACTATTTCTGCGACACTGGATCAAGTTAGGGCTGATGACATTCTCGCTTATCTTGTAAAGCAGGCATATCAGCTAAAGGCCTCTGACATCCACCTAGAGAATCAAGAGAACGGTGTTCGTATTCGTTTCCGTGTCGATGGAGTCCTTCACCCGATTGCCAATCTATCAAAAGAAAAGTATCACCAACTCATGAGCTCAATTGCCATTGCCGCCAACGTCAGCACGTCTGACGAAAATCCTCAGAGCGGGCACATTAACACTACTTACAAAATGGCTACTGGAGACAATGTGACCGTTAACTTGCGTGTTGAAACTGTCCCCACGGCTTATGGGCAAGATGCCGTGATGAGATTGTTCAACTTAAGAATGGAACTGTTGGACCTCAATAAGCTTGGGTTGTCAGAGAGCGAACGCCATGTGGTTGACGATATTATTAATCACCCGACGGGGATGGTTTTAGTGGTAGGCCCTACTGGATCTGGTAAAACCACAACCCTATATTCTTTAATAAATACTCTCAATACCGATGAACGCAAGATTTTAACCCTAGAAGACCCAATCGAATACTACCTAAATGGAGTTGTTCAGATTCCGGTCAGTGGCGACAAAAGTGCCAAGAGTTTTGGCGATATGCTACGAGCAACGCTGCGTTTAGACCCAGACGTCTTAATGGTTGGAGAGATTCGCGACCAAGACACGGCCAAAACTGCGCTTCAAGCTGCACTTACTGGCCACTTAGTTCTAAGCACTTTTCACGCCTCGTCGGCCTCAGCAGCCCTTACTCGAATGATAGACCTTGTTGGGATTAACCCGCTATTTGCCTCCGCTATTCGTCTAATTATGGCCCAACGTTTGATACGACGGCTTGATGATAAAAGCAAACAACCATATCAGCCGACCGATGCTATGAAGGTTTCTCTCCAGCAGGTACTTGATTCTATGCCACCGCATGTCCCACGACCCGATATAAGTAATTTAACTTTATATAAACCAGCCCCTTCGTCAGACAATCCCTTTGGCTACACAGGCCAAATTGCAATTCGAGAACAACTCCGTATGACTCCCGGGGTTCAGGAAATATTGAAGACACCGACTTCTGAAATTACGACCGATACACTGCAGTTAAAGGCCATAGCCGACGGGATGTTAACTATGCTTCAAGACGGAATTTTAAAAGTCATAGCAGGCGTCACCACCATCGAAGAGATTTATCGAGTAGTTGATTAGACAATTACTTTCGCTATAGCCGGGACTAGTCGTTCGTCAAAGACACTTGGAATAATATTATCTTCGCTTGGAGTCTCAACGAGCCCCGCTATTACCTTAGCCGCCGCCAGTTTGTGCTCATCGGTAATCTGGCCCACACGGTTATCTAATGCTCCTCGGAATACTCCAGGGAATGCTAAAGCATTATTAATCTGATTGGGAAAATCACTACGGCCAGTGGCGATTATTTTTGCACCTGCTGCTTTGGCGACATCTGGCATTATTTCCGGAGCGGGATTAGCCATGGCAAAAATTATTGGATCTTTGGCCATGGATTTGACCATCTCAGGCGTTAATAGGTTAGCTTTGGATACACCAATAAATACGTCAGCACCCATCATGGCGTCTTCCAGCGATCCTTCTACAGCATTCTTGTTAGTGTATGCCAGTAGGGATTTCTTTTCGTCGTTTAAGTCTGTTCGGCCGGGGGCAATTATTCCTTTGGAATCGACAGCCAAAATTTCTGGTTGAGCATACTTGTTAATTAGCTTAATCACGGCTGTACCTGCTGCGCCAGCGCCGACAACCACTATGCGACAATCTTTAAGATCTCTCCCAGTTAGCTTCATAGAATTTATTAAACCCGCTAAAACAATAATTGCCGTACCGTGTTGGTCGTCGTGCATGACTGGTATGGCTAATTCAGCTTTTAGACGATCTTCAACTTCAAAACAAATTGGAGCGGCAATGTCTTCGAGGTTTATACCACCGAAACTGGGTGCCATTGCTTTAACTGCGGCCACGATCTCGTCAGCTGAATGGACGGATAGAACTATCGGCACAGCGTCGATGTTTGCAAAGCTTTTAAAAATCATAGCTTTACCTTCCATAACCGGCAACGCACCATATGGCCCGATATTTCCCAGACCCAAAACAGCCGACCCATCACTAACAACAGCGATATTATTATTGAGCCAAGTATAATCACGGGCTTCATTTTCGTGCTCTGCCACATAGCTACTGACTGCGGCTACTCCCGGAGTATAGTAGATACTTAATTTTTCCCGACTATCAAGTTGGTCCTTAACAATCATGGATAATTTACCCTTTAGTTTTTTACTGCGTTTAAGCGCTTCCTGGCCATAATCCATCAACCAATTGTAACGCGTTAAACCAATAGTCGCCAAAGTATAGGTGTTGTATGCTTGCATCAAGCGTCTTAATAGTATAAAATGTTCGGATTATGCCATCTGTTATTGATAAGATAAATCAGGAATATTTCAAACCCGCCGTCGTTGACGTTAAGAGTGGCGACACGGTTAAAGTTCACCAGAAAATTCGTGAAGGTAATAAGGAACGTATCCAGATCTTTCAAGGATTGGTAATTCATACCCATCGCAAGGGAAGTCACACTAGCCGAATTACTGTTCGACGTATTGCCAGCGGTGTAGGAGTGGAAAAAAGCTTTCTACTACATAGCCCAACAGTTCTTAAGATCGAAGTCACCAAACGAAGTAAGGTCCGCCGTAACTATCTTACTTACATGCGTGAGCGAACCGGCAAGGCTGCTCGTCTAACTGGCGTTGTTTTCGACGCTGCTGCTGTTAACACTATCCATGACGAAGCAGCTCAGGAAGAAGAAGAAAAGATCCACGATAAAGCTGTTGAACAACACGACAGTGAACCAGCTAAAGAGAAAAAAGAAAAATAAACTCCTCTAACTATCAATCTTTGTTAGTATGAGTTTGTGATGGCAAGAATAGTGGGCGTTGATGAAGTTGGTCGTGGTTCTTGGGCTGGACCATTAGTAGCTGGTGCGGTGCTGTTAAATAAATCAATTGATGGACTAGCCGATTCCAAAACACTTAGCAGAAAGAAGCGAGAAAAACTTAGTGACATTATCTTTAAAAATGGAGAAGTCGGTCTCGGTTGGGTAGAACCCGCTGAAATAGATGAGATTGGTCTAGCCGCAGCAGTTGGCTTGGCTATGAAAAGAGCGCTGAGCGCGATTGTTGTACCTTTTGATAAAATTATCATCGATGGCAATATCAATTACTTAATTGAAGATGAACGCAGCGAATCATTAGTTCGAGCCGACAGTTTGGTTGCTGAGGTAAGTGCAGCAAGTATTGTTGCGAAAGTTGCCCGAGATAAATTTATGTATGATCAGTCTCTAAAGTATCCGTTCTACGGCTTCGAAAAACATGTTGGCTACGGCACAAAGCTGCACTCTGATAGTTTAAAACTTCACGGACCTTGTGCTTTGCATCGTCTCAGTTATAAGCCTGTGCAGCATTTTTCCATAGCTAGGCGTTCTGTTTAAACCAGTCTACTAGTCCTGCTTCATCTCTATCTCGCCAGGCTACCCGGGCATCAACATCGGCTATACCAAGATTAATGTTCTTTTCTAAAATCTTAATTTTCTTCTTGGGTATAAAGAATTTTTTGTAACGTTCGGCCCATTCTTTAGTTGTAACGACTCCGGCACAATATGTTGGTAAATAGTCGAACGACTTGCCGCTGGAGAGCGTGGCTTCCATCCATGACCATTCCTTATTGAGAAATTCCCAGGCAACCATTCTGGTGTGATAATTGCGCAGAAACATTACAATCCAACGCATTACATCTTGCTGTCTAACAAAACCATTTTCACCCAAGGCTTTGGAAACTATGTGTCTAGCTACTTCAGGACTTTTAGTTGATGCTAGGGCCCCCGAAATATCTGCCTGTAAGTCAGGACCCGACGATTCATATTCTTTCAATAAACGATCTACTACCGCTTTGTCACCATGACGCATAGCTATTGATAAAATAGTACCCCTTGTTTCGGCTGGTAGGTCATCGAGTGCTTTTACGGAAACGTATCTATGTAATCCTTCTTCGATGACTGCCTTATCTTCGCCGCTTGCCATGACAGCGAGCATAGTGTGTCTAAGCTGTTTAGTGTTAGGATCATCATTCTCAGAATCATCCCATCCCAACTTGTTATAAAGTTCAAAAGCTATCTTAATCTTGAATTTCTTAATCAGTTCCTCGGTTGCTTTATCACCCTCAGTCAGCTGAGAAGCTGCCCCGACAATTCGGAGTACCATACCCCACACACTATCTCTGGGCTCATGATTACATTTGCTAATGACATCCAGAGCATCGCTCAGCGGTGCATCGCCGTGTCTAGCGAGCATGTACATATCGTTAAGTAGGTTAATCCTAGCTTCTGTTGGTAATGAAGTAGTTTGAATTTGTTTAGCTATATATTCGCGCTGTTCGGGGTTAACGTAGTGAGTTATGAACTGGCCGCTAGCGAATTGGTTGAGTAATACTGGCTTCTTGCTGCCACTAGTGATTTCCACCGATTTGGTATCTAGAATAGCTGGTTCAATTTTTTGGTCGGCTAGTAGCGGAATTGGCCAAATGGTTTTATCTGAAGGGGCGTCGAGCAGAAATCGTTCCTGTGTTAGCTTTATGTTCTCAGCCTCTTGGTCAACATGAATGACCGGCATGCCGGGTTGGGTTAGCCATGGGAGCATTAGTGATTGAAGATCTTTTCCGCTAGCTTCTGATAAGGCTTTCCATAGGTCTTCCCTCGTAGCGTTGCCGAAGGCGTGAGCTTTGAAGTACTTATGTAGGCCTTTTACGAAATCCTCATCACCTATATATTCTCGTAGCATTTTAAGGAGGCGGGCCCCTTTTGCATACAAAATGGCGGGATCAAATAAGGTTTCTATAAGATCGGGATCTACAACCTTCGTTCCACCGACCGATTGGATGTCACTGTAAATGTCGCGACTAGTAATCAAGGGAATATCTCCAATAGTGTAGTGTTCCCATTGCTGCCATTCAGGGTGCAATACTGACGGGCCCAAGTGTTCCATTAGTCCGGCGAAACTCTCGTTCAACCAAAGATCATCCCACCACTTCATAGTGACTAAATTCCCAAACCATTGATGAGAGAGTTCGTGAGAAATTACTAGGCTTATAAGTTGCTCACTACTAATAGAACGGTTCTTGGGATCAGCCAGAAGTAGTACTTCCCGAAAAGTAATGAGCCCCCAGTTTTCCATTGCCCCAGCATCAAAATCAGGAAGGGCTACTTGATCTAATTTAGCCAGAGGGTAGTCAATACCAAAATATCCTTCTAGAAAGTCCAAAATATTGGCCGCTTCGCTTGTGGCGTAGATCAAATCTTCTTTAGGTTGAGCAATTGTTGACCAGGTCCGAACAATAATACCTTTCTTAGTCTTAGCTTCTTCAAAATGCATTTCACCAAATACAAAAGCTAGCAAGTATGTAGACATTCTTGGAGTAGGTTCAAAAGTTGTGGTCTGTAGTTGACCCTTAATTGTCTTACTCTTCATTGGAGTATTAGATATCACCGACTCATCTTTGGGAGTGTTTAGACTGAGTTCAAAAACTGCTTTTGCTTCTGGTTCGTCGATACAGGGAAATGCCTTCCGGGCATGATGACTTTCGAACTGCGTAGCGATTAGCATTTTTTCCTCACCGTCAACCTTAAAGAAACATGGATATATTCCGTCCATTTGCCTGGTGATCTTACCGCTAAATTCTAGCTTGACACTGTAACGACCAGGATAAAGTATCTTCTCGGTGTGCAGACGCACTTCGTTGTATGACTGATGGGTATTTACTCTGCTCAGAAGAATCTCTTCGTCACCTTTTTTGTCATGCTTAATAATTTCAGCTGTGATAATTTTGAGTCCGTTTTGATGAAAAGTTAGTCTCTTGGCTGGCCGACCCACTTTATTGCCATCAATGGTTACATGACCGCTGAAAGTCATCTTTTCTCGGTCTACACTTAGATTAAGTTCATAGTGTTCGGGCTTAAACTGCTCGAACAATCTTCGCACCTCTTTTGTCATAGTTTATATCTTAACATGCGTTACTTGTGCTTGGGCCCTAGCTACGTTATAATAACAACAGTCATCCGGCCAGCAGGTCGGATTTTTTCATAGAAGGGAGTAATTTATGGAACTTGACATGAAACAATTAGCTCTCGCAATTAGGACAATTGCTGAGGAAAAAAACTTACCCGAAGAGACTGTTCAAGAAGTTGTCGAACAAGCCTTAGCCGCCGCATACCGTCGTGATTATGGTGACCGAGAACAAGAAGTACGAATCACCATGAACCTAAATACTGGAGATGTTGATGCTTTTGTTAGTAAAGAGGTTGTTGAAACTGTTGAAAATCCAGCTTACGAAATTAGTCTGGCTGATGCCAAAGTTCGCCAGAAAAATATTAAAGAGGGCGAAACCATCGAGATTCATGAGCCAGTAACTAGCTTTGGTAGGGTCGCTGCCCAGACCGCTAAGCAGGTTATTTTGCAGCGTCTTCGCGAGGCTGAAAGAGAAATCATAATCAGTGAATATGAAGATAAGATTGGCACCGTTATAAACGGAATCGTTGCTCGTGTTGAGGGAAATATTGTTCGAGTCGACGTGGGACGAGCTCAGGCTATTATGCCCAAAAGCGAACAAATACAAGGCGAGCGTTATTACCCAGGACAGAGACTCAAAGTTTTTCTAAAAGACGTTGAGCGAGGTTTCCGGGGACCCCAACTAGTTGTTTCTCGCGGCAGCTCACAATTTGTTGAGTGGCTATTTCGAGGCGAAGTTCCTGAAATGGAGAGTGGTGCTGTAGAGATCAAAGAGATTGCCCGAGAAGCTGGTGTGCGCAGTAAGATCGCCGTTTTCTCTAAGGTCCCTGGTGTTGATCCAGTAGGCACATTCGTTGGTGGTCACGGGACTAGAGTTAATGCTGTTATGGGTGAGATTAGCGACCAAGAGAAGATTGATATTGTAGTTTGGAATGAAGAGCCCATGACATATATAACAAATGCTCTGAGTCCCACTAAAGTAACTTCAGTTAAGATTGATGAGGGCATGAAGAAGGCTCGCGTTATTGTCCCCGAAGACCAACTAAGCATTGCCATTGGTAAGGGCGGACAAAATGTTCGTTTAGCTAGCAAGCTGACTGGTTATGAAATCGATATTGAAGCTGAAAAGGGCGAAGATGAGCCAGCACCAGTGGAAGAAAAAGCTGAAGTAGCAGAAAGCAAACCAGCCGCAAAACCTAAACTAAAGAAGAAGACTGAGTTAGAGCATTCTTTGCTTGAGGCTATCGAGAAACACGGAGAATAATTCGCTAGTCATGGAAATGCATCAAGGAGACCTCAACATTCTTGCAAATGATACTGTATTAGAGACCCGACCAGCTGACACACTTTATGAGGGTGCCGGAAATAGCTGTGAAGATTGTCCTGACGTTAACCCAGATCCACCGAGTAAAAGTGATTGCCCTTATTTTGCCATAAGGTATACCTGTTTGTATTAGAGAAGGGAACATGCAAAAAATGTTGGAGGGTGTGATCGCTCTCCAACGCCTACAACCCTAAGTAAGCAGGCTTTAATATCCTCTATATGTTGATCTATGTCGCATTCTGGAATATAATTGAAAACTTCAAAAGACTTACTTAGTTTTGTATAAGCATTGAAATATTGACCTAGGCAAGTTATTTAAACAATTGAAAGATGATATGAGTGGAACTGAAAAAGATATAGTTTTGACTATAGACGTGGTTGAGCCGGGCTTAGTAAACGCAGTTAAGCTTATGAGTAAGAAGTTAGGCCGTCCAATTAAAGGGCTCTCTCTCGTGCACACCGGATTTGCAGATTATCCAGGAAGACCAGTCGATCAGACTGGTCTTTTTGATGAGATAATCGTCAACTTCGATGATAAGGATGAACTGCAAAAAGCAATAAAACCCTATGCTGACCGCATACTTGCAGTCACTACACGCTATGAGGATGCTATTCATCACTTGCGTCAAGTCATTCCGTTTTTGCCATACGTCAATGCTCCTACAGAATCATCACTTATCTGGTCAACTGAAAAACCCCTAATGCGCGATAGGTTAAGGGCTTATGACGAAAAACTAGTTCCTAAATATGAGTATATGGAACCTGGCGACATGCCTAAACTGGATAAAATAATTCGTGGTTTTAAATACCCGGTAATAGTTAAGCCAGGCAGTTTATGGTCATCGTACCTAGTGACACAATGCAACACCGAAAGTGAACTTAAGAAGTGCTTGAAAGAGACTTTTGAAATTATAAAAGATGTCTACGCTAGAGAACGTCGGGAAACCAATCCTGTCGTGCTAATTGAAGAAATGATGGTCGGTGACATGTATTCAACTGATGCATACGTTTCACAAAACGGCGATGTTTATTGCCTACCACTCGTTAAGGTTATTACTGGTGAATCGATTGGTCTGCCTGGATTTTACAGTTATCGACACATAATCCCCGTGCCACTTACCAAGAAAGAAGTCGAAGCAGCTTTCGAAGCTGCCAAGGGTTCTATTAGGGCTCTAAACTTACGAGCAACCACTACACATATTGAATTGTTTTATACCAAAGACGGCTGGAAGATTATCGAGATCGGGGCAAGAATGGGCGGTTATAGAGATGCACTTTACCGAGAATCCTTCGGTATCGAGCATTATTATAACGATATAGCAGTACGTGCAGGAGTTGAACTTATGCTCCCAGGCAAAGCAGTCCAGCATGCTGCTGGAATTAATATATACCCAGAAAAAGAAGGCATAATTTCGTCTATTGAAGGCATTGAAGAGGCACGTAAATTGGAAAGTGTTGTTTATGTCGATGCTCACGCCAATTCAGGAGATAAAGCCCTATTCGCTAATCACGGAGGAATTGTGATTGTAGATGGGATACTAAGCAATAAAAGTGCCAAAAAATTAGAGGAAGATGTTGCGAAAGTGCGTAAGCTAGTAAAAATTAATGTAGCTAAGGCGAAATAGCCATCCTCTGAGACATATACCTATACTTGCATAAAGTGATATAATATGTCTAAATATTATTTATGTCGTTAGCTTCTGAAGAAAGTATTTCCAACGCTGGCATAGTTATACGTCGCCAAGCCATAGATAGAGTCTTAGCTAGAGACTTTGCGCAGGAATGTGCGGCCTTAATAACTAGCACTTCAATCTTTCCTGATGTAGAAGATGACAGTGGTCATAGGCCGGGGAACCCTATAGTTTTACGAGAGTACTTTGACAGTGTTCTTAGGAGGACTGGTTTTGTTGCTATTCAAAATATATTAGATCTAAATCCTTATAAAGCCGATCAACGTGCGAAGATTTATATTAACGAGCAAATGCCACATTCATTACAAGACTTTCATGAGGATGGTGGCGATGATCTTATTACCATAATCCACGCTAGTGACGGAGGCGAATTCGATTTCCGACCGGCTAATAACATATATGACGTTGAAACTATTGAGGTTAATGCCAGAGATATTGTGGAGCTACATGATTCGACAATAACGCATAGAGGGAGTAATCCAAGTGACTCGGTTCGCTACAACGCAATACTCGGTCGTGATTTTCCAGTGGAATGGTAAGTTTCATAATGGCTCAACATTGAAAAGTATTAAAATCACATCTATTTACATAGGCTCTGGAGGGGTTAATTAGCACTCTTGACTGCAGAGTGCTAATGGCATATTATGGATATATTGATGGCTGAAACGCTTCAACAGAAAGGGGTATAATAATACTTATGATGCCACAATCACCTGACTTTCAGGATTTCTTGAATCATCTAACCAATAATGCTCTATCGAGCCTAAAGCATGCTGATGCCATAGCTCGAAGTTTTGGGAGTGCATACATTGGTACAGAACACTTACTTCTTGGCGTGCTTGCTCAAAACTCTAGCATGGGCGCGAAGATTTTAGAAGACGCCGGAGTAACACTTGATAGAGCACGACTGGCTCTTAATCTAACCCCTAAGACTCTTGTAATTAATATGGGAGCCAAGGGCTTATCTGAGACCGCTAAGCTAACTCTTAAAATGGCTTACGACGTTGCCCAGGACTACAATCAAGACTTTTGTGGTACCGAGCATATTCTCTACAGTATTCTGACTCAGAAGAATGCACGTGCAACAGTCTTGTTAAAAGACATGAACATTGATGTGGACCAATTGGTTAACGAAGTCGAGCAGTTTCTTAATCGACAACAATACGAAGATGACCAGACTCCTGCAGCAGATTTACATCGCCGGACCAAGAAGTCTCGTAAAACGGTCTTGGACTTTTTTGGGACCGACCTTACTATCCAAGCTCGAAAAGGCAAACTAGATCCAGTTGTTGGTCGTGAAGCTCAGATCAAGAGAGTTATAACCATTCTAAATCGTCGCACCAAGAATAATCCTGTATTAATCGGCGAGCCAGGTGTAGGTAAGACAGCTATTGTAGAGGGACTAGCGCAGCGCATAGTCGCCGAGGACGTGCCTGATAGTCTGCTCGATAAGCGCATCATTATGCTTGATCTTGCTGGCATGATTGCCGGGACTAAATATCGCGGTGAGTTTGAGGAACGACTCAAGAAAGTCATGAGCGAACTAGAAGACGACAGCAAAACAATTATATTTATCGATGAACTTCATCTAATTGTCGGTGCCGGTGCCGCTGAGGGTGCTATGGATGCCGGGAATATTCTAAAGCCGGCCCTAGCTCGTGGCAAAATCCAAGTTATTGGAGCAACCACCACAGCCGAATACACTAAACATATCGAAAAAGACGCAGCTTTGGAGCGTCGTTTCCAACCCATTCAAGTTCCTGAAACCACTGTTCCCGAAACACTGTCGATTCTAAAAGGACTCAGGAAACATTACGAAGCTTTCCATGGTGTAAGCATCTCTGATGAGGTACTTAGCGACACTGTTAATCTTGCTCAACGCTATGTTAACGATCGCTTTATGCCTGATAAAGCCATAGACCTGCTCGATGAAGCGTCGGCTAGCCTTCGCGTGGATAAAGGCAAAACTTCACCGGAAGTTAGGAAACTTCAAAAAGAACTGAAACTAGTCAATGTCCGTATTGATGAGGCTGTTGATGCTGAGGACTATGAAAAAGCGGCTCGAGCTAAAACTCGCGCTAGCCAGATTAATGAAGAACTTACTAAGCTAAGAGCAAATAACAAGACTGCAAAGCGACTAGTTCTTTCTAGTGAGGACGTTGCTGGGGTAGTTTCGCGAATGACAGGCGTTCCAGTTTCTAAAGTAATCCGTGCTGAAGCCAAGTATCTGATTAACTTGGAAAAGACCATTGGCCGTTTCGTCATCGGCCAAAAAGAAGCAGTTGAAGCAGTGGCCAAGGCCATAAGGCGAAATCGATCAGGAGTTGGCAGTGCCTCTCGTCCTATAGGCTCATTTATCTTTCTTGGTCCTACGGGTGTCGGAAAGACTGAGCTGGCCCGAGTCTTAGCGAAAGAATTCTTTGGCAGTGAATCGGCTCTAGTTAAAATCGACATGAGTGAATTTGGTGAACATCATACAGTTAGTCGATTAGTCGGTGCGCCAGCTGGATACGTAGGTTATGACGATGGCGGTCAGCTGACTGATAAAATTCGTCGCCAACCCTATAGCTTAGTATTGTTTGACGAGATCGAGAAGGCACATCCAGACGTGTTCAATATGTTGCTGCAAATTCTTGAGGACGGATATTTGAGCGATGCCAAAGGCCGAAAGATCGACTTTACCAACACGATCATTATTATGACCAGTAACGTAGGTGCTCAGAAACTCCAAAAAGAAGTTAATCTAGGTTTTCATACTGAAGGCTCGGGTTCTGACAAGGATCTTGATGCTCTTCACGAACAAAACAAAGATAAAGTTCTCGACGAACTTAAGAAGTTGCTTAGACCAGAACTACTTAACCGTATCGATAAAGTGATAGTCTTTAGAGCGCTGACTAGGCAGGACATCTACAAGATTATTGATCTACAAATTGCTGAACTAGCCGGCCGGCTCACTAAGCGTGGTCTCGGAATTCAATTATCGTCTACTGCAAAACAGTACTTATTGGATAACGGTTATGACGCCCACAATGGCGTGAGACCGATGCGTCGACTGATTCAGGACACCATTGAAGACCATATTGCCTTAGAGCTACTCGATGATCATGTCAGTCGTGGTGATATCCTGCAGGTAAATGTTAAAGATGGTGAGTTAGTCTATTCCCTGCAGGGCGAAACTTCTGCGGTCCGTAAGTAGCCGACTTTTATAGAGTCCCTAGGCCCCTGATTTAGACAGCACTGATTCCATATCGCTTACCACACCGCTCGACACTTCAGGTAAGACCGGAGAGAAGACAGGAAAATTTTCAATCAGAGGTATGCCATACCATCGTTCATTGAGTTTGTACTGTCTTATTGCGTTAACCCCAGCGATACAAGACATGAATCCGATTTCCTGAAGAGGATTTTCATCCAGTAGGGGCACCATTAATGTTTCCACTATAGCGAGTTCCGCTGTATATTCGTGCCTCATCACAGAGATATAGCCTACATTTTGTTCTTGATCATCCATCACGGCCTTACACTGAAAATCATTGTTATGATCTAAGACCAGGTTTCTGGTCAGGCCGTGCTCTAAAGGGCCTTCTTGCGGGGATATTTCTCCTAAACGTAAAACAGTACCAGCTACCTTTCCAAATCTTCTAAGAACGGGCGCGGCGGAACTGGTCTGCCTGTGTAGAGCATCAACTAGCGCATCTAGGCTGGGTTCGATGAAAGGTAAATTGCCACCCTCAGCTTTTGCCATTGAACATTATTGTAAATAACTTTGATAATTTAATAAACATGATATTAGGGGTTTAGACCAAATGGTAAAATATAGATGATGGTGAAAAAACAGGGATCTCGTTTTGTCTGCACGAACTGTGGGGCAGTAGCTGCGGCCTGGAGTGGGCGCTGTGCCGTTTGTGGTGAATGGAATACGCTACAAGAGGAGATTGTCTTAGATACTAGTGGAGCCAGTCCGAGTGGTGGCCACGTTCTTAAAGCTGAGTCTGTTAAGGCGGTTTCCTCTCACGATCAAAAACGTTTGCAAAGTGGCGTTGTCGAAGTAGACAGTGTGCTTGGCGGAGGCTTTGTGCCTGGTAGTGTAAATCTAATTGCTGGTCCTCCAGGAATTGGTAAAAGTACTCTACTGCTACAACTGGCTCAAGAACTTGCTGGCAAATTCAAGGTTCTATATGTTAGTGGTGAAGAGTCTGCCCACCAGATTGGAATTCGTGCTAAACGATTAGGTGCTGAGTCACCTAATTTGCATGTTGCAACTAGCACCAGTTCTGATGACATTGCGGCTACTATAGCTAGCGGAGAGCATCAATTGGTCATAGTCGATTCCATACAGACTACCAGTACTGGGGCGCTAAGTTCAGCTAGCGGGACTGTCTCTCAAATTACTGGTAGCTCACAACTACTAACCGCTGCTGCTAAAAAAACAGCAACTGCCTTGGTATTAGTTGGCCATGTTACCAAGGAAGGATCAATAGCCGGTCCTAAAGTTCTAGAACACCTGGTAGATGTTGTGCTGCAGTTAGAGGGAGATAGTTATGGCGGCTTTAAAATACTCAGAGCTACTAAAAATCGTTTTGGCTCAATAACTGAGACTGGCATTTTTGAGATGCTAGATGGCGGACTAAAGCCGGTCGATAATCCTTCAGCAGCGCTGCTGGCTGAGCGTCAAAATAGTGACGGATCAGTTGTACTGGCTACTATTGAAGGGACTCGTCCTTTACTGGTTGAAATACAGGCTCTAGTCAACCCGACCAACTATGGCTATCCCAAACGAGCCGCCAGCGGCTTTGATCTAAATAGATTAAACCTTTTGGTTGCCGTATTGGAACGTCGAACAAAACTAAAACTCAACGATCAGGACATCTATATCAACGTTGTCGGAGGCATAAGGATAAGTGAACCAGCGGCCGATCTTGCGATATGCATGGCAATTGGATCAGCCGCTAAAGGTTTACAGCTCAGCAGCAATGCGGTAGTATTCGGCGAGGTAGGACTGAGTGGGGAAGTGCGACGCGTCCCATACCTTGAGAAGCGCCTAACAGAGGCCAAAAAGTTGGGTTTTGAAGCGGCAATCGCTCCGAATCAGAAACCAGCTAAACCATCATTATCAATTAAGAGTGTTTCTAATGTTAGGGATGCTCTAAACCAATTTTTAAAACAATAGAAAGAAAAAAATGAATTACATAATTATTATTTTGCTAGTTATTATTCTTGGCGTAGGTTTACTTCGGAATAGAAACACACCGGTTATCCAGTCTAAGAAAACTTCAGCTCGGAAACTAATACTTGATAGTAGCGGCCTAATAGACGGTCGGGTTATTGATATTGTCCGAGACGGATTTGTAGACGACGACATTATTGTTGCCCAGTTTATTGTCAACGAACTACAGCTTCTAGCTGACGGACGAGATCCTCACAAGCGTGAACGTGCTCGTTTTGGCCTGGATATGGTCCACGAACTACAAGAACTACAAGACGTTAACGTAGTTATTGACCGTAGCGAGTTTCCTGATATCGCGGCTACTGATGATAAGTTGGTCGCGCTTGCTAAGAAGCTTGATGGACTTTTATATACGACTGACTATAACTTGAGCAAAGTGGCCTTAGTCGAAGGCATTAAGGTCCTCAATGTTAACGAACTTGCTCAGCATTTGCGGCCCGTAGCCCTGCCCGGCGAGACCGTCACTGTCAAAATCGTTCAAAAGGGTAGTAGCGCCAACCAAGGCGTTGGCTATCTTGACGACGGCACCATGATTGTCGTTGATGGTGCGGCGAGGATGATGGATAAGAAAGTGACTGCTTCTGTAGATCGAATGCACCAAACGGTTGCCGGTAAAATGGTCTTCGCGAAGCTCGTAAATTCCAACAACCACAGATCCTCACACAACTAATCTTCAGTTAATCTTTTATTTGAGTTGTTAGTATTGCCAGCAGAAGCATTATAATTTATTAGTTACGAAGACCTATAGAGAGACAGTTAATGGATGTAGAACGAAAAAGTTATACCTATCACTATTCTTATGGCAATGACTCTTCTTTGAGGGGACAGCCACCGAACCAAAACGGTCCAACGCGACCACCAAGACTTCGTCGAACTTTTGTAATCTTGTTATTGATAGTAGTTATCGCTGGTGTGAGCTATGCGTTTTTTAATGCGCACCACAACAAACCCAAGGTACTTGCCACAAAGACGCCTCCTATAGTGGCCCATACTCCGACTAGTGTTGTGGCTGCAACGCCGTCAGCTGCTTCACTTGAGGCTGCTAAAATCACCGCTATGGGCAACAACATTAACTCAATAATTAATCAGAACACTAGCATGGACATCTCAGTCAGCTTGATTGACCTAAGTAACAATCAAGCTGAGCACTATGGTGACCCGACATCTTACAATGCTGCTAGCACTGCCAAAGTTATAACCGCAGTCGATTTTTTGCAAGAAGTAGAGAATGGGCAACAGAGTCTAAGTGAAACCATTAACGGCCAAACGGCGCAGTATGATCTGCAACAAATGATAGTTGTGAGTAACGATGAAGCCTGGGAAGATTTGAATAACACTCTTGGATACGCCCAACTCCAGGCATATGCCCAAAGCATCGGGACTAGCAATTATCAGGCCCTTGCTAACACTGATACGTCGGACGATATGGCGTTAGTGCTGGAAAAACTTTACGAGGGTAAGTTACTTAATGCTAGCGACACACAGCTGCTTTTGTCCTACATGAAGGAAGCGAACTATACTCAATATATTGTCCCAGCCGTTCCAGCGACCGACACTATCTATCAAAAGGTAGGAATTTATGCTGGCGACTTACATGACGAGGCAATTATCGTTGATGGCAATCAGGCTTTTGTTATTGCCATATTTACCTACGGTCCAACTACTGCTGATTTCCCAGCCAGGGCTTTAGTTATGCAGCAGATAACTCAAGACGCTCTAGCGACCTACTTCTAAACTTCTATTGTCCGGCAGCAGCTACGGCAATGTTAATAGGATTGGGTGTTGTGCCTTGATACAGTACACTGTCGACCACTTGACCGGTTACAGTTATGGTCTGTCCCGCATCACTAGCTGGCGGTGTCCAGACCACCGGTACGGTACAGACCGCTGGACTTCCTGTACAGTCCCCAGCAGGAATATCGCTGGTAGCAACTTGTACGCCATTGACTAGTAGGTTTATGGTCCCGGGGAACTGCGGGTAGTTGGGGTCATTAAGTAAATGAGTCCCTTGCGTCACAGTTACATTAAATGTACATCCATTGACTGTGTCACAGGCTGTAGAGGTATTGGGCGTGACGACTATTGAGGGTGGAGTATCACTACATTGATGGACGGTGTCGCTTAATGTGGTTGTTGTTGTGTTTGCTGAGGCATTACCAATCGGCCAGAAAATATCAACCGAGAATTGGTTAGTACTTTGTGTAGTCGTACTCTCTTTGGCAAGGGGTGGCGTACAGGTAGTCGCAAGATCACCAGACACTTTATCTAGAGTTTCGGTTGTTGTCTTGCTTGCTCCCACGGCTGAACCGGTATACCAAGAGGGATAGAGATCAGTACTTGGTCCTGGTACCTCGGCGCCGAATCCAGTTGTAACACGTTGAATATAAGCCGGCCCAACTTTAATGTCTGCTGGTTGTACCCAGTTGACAGCTTTCTCATCGAGTGAACCAAGGGCTTGCTCCATCCATGTTCTGGTGATCGGTTCGGTTATGTCTTCGAAGTGTCCCTCTTCAAGGGCTTTGTTAAGAGTGTGGTAGCCGGCAAAACCGATAACTGCATATTGAGTACTCCAGGCTGTCATAACACCGTTATATTCCTGGTTTTCGGTTCCGGTCTTCACAGCTATATCCCAACCATTATAGTTTTGGAACTTTTGTGAAGTATTTAGATAACTAGCCCTTGGATCGTCAAGGATGCTGTTAATTATATAGGCCGTGTCAGGGTTGTAGACTTGGGTGCCTTTTGGTTGTTGCCACTGATAAACTGTTTTACCCGAAGAGTCAGTAATCTTTAGAATATAGGTTTGCGGAATTTCTTGACCAAGTCGAGCTAGGGTCACGTCACCGTTAACCTCCTGATCGATGGCAATATCACCACTTCCCAGTGCAGCTGAACCGTAACATTGGGTCTGGTCGGCTGCGGTGGCGGTTTCTACGTTAACTCCTGGGGCATAACAGGCATAGGCTCCTGGGACACCAATAGCAGCATTTGCCATACTAATCCACTTGTTGACCGATGCAGTATACAGAGGACTAGTGTCGTGAGGTAAGATCTCATAGGCGCCCTTAACCGCTGGAACGTTACGCGAGCCGGCTAGGGCATATCGAATTGTCTCAGCTCCTGGATAAACAAAGTTGTCATCCCAAAGGCAGTTTCCTCCATTGCTAGTTACTGTCGGCTCTGTCTTGTCGGTACACGGGTATCCAGGAAGTGGCTGTTGAACATCGTAGAGAATAGATCCCGCCCCAACGTTGCTATTGTTTTGAATAAGGGCGGCATAAAGGAATGGCTTCATGCTAGACCCTGGTGAGATATTTGTGTTGGCATAGTTAATTTGTCCGTCAACAGGGTCATTGAAGTTTTCACCACCAACCTGTGCAACTACTTGGCCAGTTTGAACATTTTCAGCGACCATGGCCTCCTCATCCCCGCCAACATCTCTAACGTTTCTTTCATTATTATCGACATCTTCTATCGCGTAATTTTGAAGCTTGGTATTTAGTGTAGTGATCACCTTCCAGCCACCACGATCAACTGTTGCGGCTCCATATTCATTCTCCAGCTGTTGCTTGGCGGCCAGCACAAAGTATGGATCTTGAATACCGGCGTATTTATTTTGTAACGGTTGGACTTGGGCTAAGACGTCAACTTTTATAGCTGCATTGGCCTGATCCTGGGTAATATAACCCTGAGCAGCCATCTGATTGAGGATGTATTGTTGTCGATCAATAAGTGCTTCCTGGCCGAATTCGTCATCACTCGCAGCGGAATTGTAAACCGGGCTGCTATAAGGAGAGTAATAGCTTGGTGATTGTGGAATGGCCGCCAACATAGCTGCTTGAGCCAGCGTCAGCTGACTGGCAGGCTCTCTGAAGTAATCTTCGGCAGCAGACTCTACTCCATAATCAACCCCACCATATGGAGCAATATTCAAATAACCGGTTAGCACGTCATCCTTAGAATACTGACGCTCAAGTTCAACGGCCAGAATAATTTCTTTTATCTTAGTCGACAGTGTTCTACTGCCGTTTAGGCCCTCATTAAGTTTTACTAACTGTTCGGTAATCGTGGAGGCTCCCTGAAGTCCACTACCTCCACCAACACCGAGAACATCGTGCAGTCCAGCACGAATAATGCCGCTAATACTGAAGGCCCCCTCGTGGTAAAAGTTCTTGTCCTCAATTGCGACTGTGGCATCTTTCATATATTGGCTAATCTGATTCGATTGAACAGGGATACGCTTAACTGCGTCATAGTCTTGGAAGAGAAGTTGCGTACCACTACTATCGTAGTAATCAATGCTTCCACCTAGATTGCTGCTGGATACGTCTTTAATATTAGGCAGATCTTTTCGGAAATAGGCGAATAGCCCTATAAGTAAGACAAACATTAGGACCACGAAAATGCCGAATAGCTTTAGAGCCATTAGGGCGCCATCTCGACTAAACCAAAAACGGATTACTCGACGGGGATGCATTCGGGCAAGGATTCGCTTAAATCGATTGGTGGGCAGCGTACTGAGGTAGATTGCCTTGCGGCGGGCTCGTTCGTCTTTTCTGGCACGCCATTTCTCAGTAAAAGTCCGATTAACCTTAATAGATTTGCCAGTTTTAGTGACAAATACGTTTTTGTTCTTGCTTACCCGGCGACCAGTAGCAGGCTTCTTGCGTGGAGCACTCATTGTTACTTATCGCCACCCGTTTTACCAACCATATACTCGAGCATTATAGCAAACTCTGTGTGCAAAAACTCTAAAAAAATGTATCTGTCTTGACGGGCTATTCAGGAGTTATTAAGGTGCGCTATACTAAGTCCCATGAACCTTTCTGAAGAGTTAAAGTGGCGTGGGTTTGTTAATCAGACCACATATAAAGATCTTTCGGTACTTGATAATAGGTCGATTGCCTTTTACCACGGTTTCGATGCGTCATCAGATTCCCTGACTATCGGCAATCTTGCCGCCTTAATGATGGACAAGTTATTTATAAGACATGGGCATCACGCTGTAATAGTTTCTGGTGGGGCAACAAGTCTAATTGGCGACCCGGGCGGTAAGGATGTCGAACGACCAATGCAGAGCGTAGAGACAATTGAAGCTAATGTCGCCAGTGTTCAAAAACAAATGGAGAAGATATTTGGGAGTAGCGCACAAATGGTCAACAATCTAGATTGGACCAAAGACGTTAAGGTTTTAGATTTCCTTCGTGATGTCGGCAAACACTTTAGTGTGACACCCTTAGTACAACGAGACTACATCGCTAAGCGTATTGGTGAAGGTGGTGCCGGTATCAGTTACGCGGAGTTTAGCTATACCATCCTGCAGGGTTTCGATTTCCTGCAGCTATATAAGAATCATAAAGTTGAACTTCAATTGGCCGGAAGTGACCAATGGGGTAACTGCCTCTCAGGAGTGGAGCTTGTTAGGAGGGTGATCGGCAAAGAAGTTAATGTGCTCACTATGCCTCTTATAATTAATAAGTCTACAGGTCGTAAATTTGGTAAAAGCGAAGCAGGAGCTGTATGGCTAGATGCCTCCAAGACCGATCCGGTTACCGAGTTTTATCAGTTCTGGCTAAATCTTGATGATGAGGGCCTAGAGGAATACTTAAAGATATATACGGAACTGTCTAAAGAAGACATAGATAATATCATCGTTCAGCACATTCAAGACCGCGCTAAGCGCACCGGACAGCGAAGACTCGCTTGGGAAGTAACAAAACTTGTGCACGGTGAAGATATTGCCAAGCAAGCAGCGCAATACTCCGACGGTTTAATGCAGTCTGATCGTACTGCTGATTCTTCCTCAGCAATTAAAGTAAAGAGTGGTGCTAGTATCGTTGATACTCTTGTTGAGGCAGAGCTGAGCTCCTCAAAGACTGAAGCTAGGCAACTTCTCTCGGACGGCGGAATTTATATTGATGACAAGTCGGTTAATAAAGATAAATTTGAAAAGACTGACTTCCATGACGGTGCACTACGCCTCAGAAAAGGGAAGAAGCTAAACAATTCTGTGCTAGTCTTGTTAGAAGAATAATAAGTGCTACAATAAGCCCTTAACATTTATGACAACAACAAAATCCAAGGCTCCACTACACAAAAAAGCGGACCAGTATAACGATCCTAAACACAACTACCTGCAGTACTGGAATCATAGGAACTATGAACACGGTGCTGAAGTTTTAGCTATTAGGAGACTCCTGCAAGGCAAGCACTTCAAAAAAGCCATTGATATTGGTGGTGGCTATGGCAGACTGAGTGTCGTCTTGGAGGAATTTGCCGACGAAGTTACTCTACTCGAACCTTCTAGCCAACAGCTTGATATAGCTACTGATTTTCTAGCCGAACATCCTAAAGTCAGTAAGAACCTAATGCAGGCTGATGACTTGAAATATGATGACAATTCTATAGATTTAGCCATCATGATCCGAGTCATGCACCACCTACCAGACCCCACAGCCGAGTTTAAGGAAATTCGTAGAGTACTAAGCCCAGATGGTTTTGCAATAATCGAAGTCGCTAACTATATGCACGCCGTGAACCGCGTAAAATTGCTGGTGCAAGGCAAAAGAGTACCTCGTGACCCAGTCGACATCCGCTCCAGGAAAAATCGTAATGATAGCGAGATCGCTTTCGTTAATCACAACCCAAAGACAGTAAAGAAACAACTAGCCCACGCTGGCCTTAAGGTCGACCGAGTTCTATCTGTTTCTAATTTGCGCAACCCGGCACTCAAAAAAATAATGCCTCAGAGCATGATGCTAGGAATCGAGGGCATTCTGCAGCCAGTAATGGCTCGAACCTATTTTGGGCCTAGTATCTTCTTTTTGATTCACAAAGTCTCCTAAGGGCGACTGCATACCTATATACTGTTAGGCGTATGGCGTTAAGTGATGCGATCACGACTATAAGAGGGGTTGGCGACGAGCAGGCTAGGAAATTTAAAATCTTAGGCATAGAGACTGTCGCTGATTTAATTGATTATTATCCTCGACGTTATGAGGACTTTTCAGTAGTAACCGACATTGCTAAGCTCCGACCAGGTCCTGTGACCATTGCGGCTGTCGTCAAGCAAGCTAAGGGCCACTATGTTCGACGAGGGATGCATATTACCGAAGCAGTAGTTAGCGATAAGACCGGTAGTACCCGAATTACCTGGTTCAATCAACCATACCGCGAAAAATCTCTCAAACCCGGAGCAGAGTACTTCATTTCTGGGCAGTACGGGCTGAATTATCGAAGAATGAGTATAACCAATCCAAGTATAGAGCTGGTTCAAGACTTTCCAGCTAATACCGCTAGGATCTTAGCTGTATACCGAGAAACGAAAGGTTTTAACTCTGCCAGTATTCGCAAGATTATTCGTGAAGTGTTGCCCGAAGTGCGAGCGCTACCGGAAACTCTCCCAAAGTGGATTATTGAAGACCAAAAACTTATTAGTAGAGCTGAAGCGCTGGAAGGAATTCATTTTCCCAAAACTACTCAGCAGATTGAAGAGGCCAGAAGAAGATTAGGATTTGAAGAGGTCTTTGCATTGAGCCTGGCTAGTTTACTAAATAAAGACGAGCTAAACACCGAAAAGTCCTTAAAGATTCCGTTTAAACAGGACTTAGCTCGTGAGTTTGTTGCCAACCTACCATTTGATCTGACCGACAGTCAGAGGGAAGTAGTCTGGCGGATATATCAGGACATGGAGAGAGTTCACCCCATGAACCGTCTTGTCGAGGGCGATGTTGGTTCAGGCAAGACAGTAGTGGCCGCTATGGCTGCACTAATGGTCGGCCAAAAGAAATACCAATCGGCTTTTATGGCTCCAACGGAACTATTAGCAAGGCAACATGCCAGCACTATCCACGATCTTATGGACCCTCTGGGCTTAAGTAACCAAGTAGATTTGTTGGTTGGTAGTATGAGCGAGGCACAAAAGACCCTGGCCAGAGCCCACATTAAAGATGGCAGTGCCCGATTTATTGTCGGTACCCATGCCTTGATTGGCGAGAAAGTAGATATGCATAAACTAGGACTAATTATTATTGATGAACAGCACCGCTTTGGAGTTGATCAGCGAAAGATTTTAATGTCCAAAGCAGGTCATATGCCACATGTCTTGAGCCTTACGGCTACCCCCATACCGCGTTCTTTGGCTCTAACTCTATATGGCGAATTAGATATCTCGATATTAAGAGATAAACCGCCTGGCCGCAGCCCAATTATTACTAAAATCGTATCACCCAATTCACGAGCCAGTCTTTACCAGAAGATAGATAAGGAAATAGCTGAGGGACGACAAATGTTTGTGGTCTGTCCCCTTATTTCTGATTCCGTGATTGTTGAAGCTAATTCTGTTGAGAAAGTTTATGAACAGATGAGTAAGATTGATTTTAAACACCGCCACGTAGGGCTACTCCACGGCAAGATAAAATCCACCGACAAAAACAAAGTCATGGAAGATTTTATTAATAAGAAACTTGATATTTTAGTCAGCACAACAGTTATTGAGGTTGGGGTGGACGTTCCCAATGCCTCCATTATGTTGATCGAAGGAGCGGAGCGTTTTGGGTTAGCGCAACTTCATCAGCTTCGTGGTCGAGTTGGCCGAGGCAAGGAGCAGGGCTACTGTTACTTAATGATGAGCGACAGTTCATCACCGGGGCCACGTCTGCGGGCACTAGAAAGTTCTAACGATGGCTTTAAACTCGCTGAGCTAGACCTTGAACTTAGGGGGCCAGGAGCAATCTATGGAACGCTTCAACACGGGGAGATAGACCTTCGAGTGGCTAAATTGAGCGATTCTAAATTAATCGCTTCTGCCAGAGGCAGTGCTCAAGAATTCATTGATAAAAAGGAAAATCTCAGGCATTATAGAGAATTGTTTGAATATGTTACTAAGCTACGTGCTGTGACCAACTTAAACTAACTAAAACCCCAAAATGTACTCAGGCAGTTCCATCACACCAGTTTCAGGTAAGATAATTGGTACTCACCAGAAAATTGATCGGGTTGCTCGCAGACATCTTCGAGCGCTTCTGGAAGATAACCGAGTCTTTCCTGGCACCCACGCAATCTTGCACTTCGAAGGCTTCAATGGCCCAGATGCTATTAAGCGTAAAAGTCCTGCTCGAGACGAACCATGGCATTATTACAGCCCCTTTAATGATGATGATTCTCAATTAATCGAGCTCATTAATCGACACTACAAACAGTTAGTTAAAGATCTCAAGGATAATGAACGTGTTAGAGCGTCTTTTGAAGCAGCTTGGTTGGCCCATGCACTAGTTGATGGACTAACTCCTGCTCATCACTACCCATATGAGGAGAAATTGATTGAGCTACGCGGCGGTGAAGGTATAGAAAGCCGTAACAGCATCAAAGATAAGCTGGTTATACCAGGTGATACTCGTAGAGAAATGATTGGTAATAACTGGAAGATGTGGGGGCCAAAAGGGCTACTGAGCACACATAGTTTATTTGAGCTTGGTATTGCAACACTGTCCGCACCTTT
>CAJCIR010000040.1 GCA_903970425.1 Chlamydiota bacterium
CCCATTCGCTGGGCAAGATAGTATCGGCATCGATCCGCCCTATTATTGTGCTTTTCGCACTATCCATTCCCTTATCTCGGGCATATACGATTCCTTGTTGTGATTCGTGAACGACACTAACGAAGGGAAAGCTTTTGGCAATTTCAACGGTTTTATCCCTAGAATTATTATCGACTACTATTACCTCGTCGGGCATAACGGTCTGCTTGGCAACGCAGTCAAGGCAGTCACGAAGGTGGTTTTCTTCGTTGTAGGCTGGTATAACTAGTGATAATGTTAATGCTTGTTTATGCGAACTCATAGATCAGATAATACTCGGAAATCTACAAAAAAGGTGCAAAAAAAATACCTTTCAAAAAAGTGGATTCGGGAGCAAACGCCCAAAAAACTTTGGAAACAGGCCAATTGGCGGCAAAAGACTGCCTCGGTTTTAGCTATTATTCTGCTTCTTTGTTTGGGCACGATGTATGGGATCGCTCGCTGGTATATATATCAACAGAGTAGTAAGCCGCTAGAGCTTGGGGCAACTTTTATACCGGATTACGCCGAGTATCTCGGAATTAACCCGCAGCAAACTTTGCAGGCGATGTTGAGCGATCTGAAAGTTAAGAACCTAAGACTGACTAGTTATTGGACCGACATTGAACCATCGCCAGGTGTCTATGACTTCTCAACACTAGATTGGGAATTTCAAATGGCCGATCAATATCACGCCAAGGTCATGCTAGCAATTGGACTTCGCCAGCCACGTTGGCCAGAATGTCACATGCCAACCTGGGCCCAAAATGAACCAGCCAGTGTTTGGGAACCGCAGCTTGACAGCTTTATGCAGCAAGTTATTGAACGCTACAAGAACAATCCAGCGCTGCAATCTTATCAATTGGAGAATGAGTACTTCTTGAAATTCTTCGGAGCTTGTACTAATTTTAGTCGCGCGCGTCTCGTTAATGAATTTAATTTCGTCACGAAACTTGATCAGAATCACCCTGTAATCATTGCTCGCAGTAACAACGCCATCGGCACGCCAATTGGCCAGCCAACACCAGATGAGTTTGGTGTATCAGTTTATAAAAGGGTTTGGGACGGCGAGATACCGCTGCTTCATCGCTACCTAGAATATCCATTCCCAGCATGGTTCTACGCTTTCCTAGCCGGAACGGAAGAGATTATTACTGGTAAAAATACCATCATCCACGAACTACAAGCCGAGCCCTGGTTACCTAATGGGGAATCAATTAGTCTCTCTAACGTTAAAGAACAAGATAAATCGATGAATGCCAAGATTTTAAAGAGTCGTTTTGCTTACGGTGAAGCTACTGGTATCAGGACAATTTATATGTGGGGAGCCGAGTGGTGGTACTGGAGAATGGTTGTAGCTCATGACCCTAGCGACTGGAATGTTGCGAAACAAGAATTTGCTGCCGCTGCTGCCCAAGATAATCAGTTGTCCTATAAACAAGGGCAATCCAAGGCCGCTCAAAAAACTGACGCATTAGTATTTAGGGGGACGTCTCTGTATCAAAGTGCAAAGATTCTATAGCTGGAAACAACCTGTGCCTTAGAGCATACTAATAAAATGCCAAAGAAAGCAGCAAACACTAAGAGGATCGTTAACCGTCGAGCAGCATTCGATTATATTATCGGCGATACTTTA
Source organism: Chlamydiota bacterium (assembly GCA_903970425.1). GTDB lineage: Bacteria > Patescibacteriota > Saccharimonadia > Saccharimonadales > UBA4665 > CAJCIR01. The sequence goes on from CAJCIR010000040.1 coordinate 1,655, forward strand.
GTGGTGGGCATGGTTCTGACCGGTGCGGAGACAAAATCTCTTAGGCTTGGTCACGGACAACTTCAAGGCGCCTATGTAACGATAAAAGATGGCGAGCTGTGGCTAATAAACGCTACAATTCACGGTAATAATGGCGTACCGATTGAGGAGACAGATCAGACAAAAACCCGCAAACTGTTGGCTAAGCGCAATGAAATTAGTAGACTGCTATCCGCTAAACAGCAGGGTAACACTATAATTCCGTTAGAGATACTTACCGGCGGCCGACATATTAAGCTCAAAATTGCCCTAGCTAAAGGAAAACGTCAATACGATAAACGACAGACTATTAAGAAGCGCGAAGAAAATCGACAAATAGATCGTCTAATAAAGGAATAAAAAATACTACTTATGCCTCTCTGGGCGACCACTAGTAATAATTCTGTCTTATGTATATAATATTCTCCGCAATAAGGCAGTGAGGCAGAGAACTTAAAAACAATGAGAATAGCCATGATGGTTCGGGGTTATATACCAGTACCCCAGCCTGCGGATATGATCTACGCCCCCATTAAGCTTGCCGTCGATATAAGCCGGACACTTGTCGCAGAGGGGCATGAAGTAGATTTCTTTGCACCGAATGGCAGTAAACTCGCCACTCCTGTTAAAACCTTAAAACTCAAACCCTTAGTCCGTAACTACAAAACCTTCCAGGCGCTGCTCAACAGCGTCGATTTATTAACTCACCACATGCCCGGATTATGGGATGCCTATTTAGCGAAAGAGATGTTCGAGCAGGCAGCAGCCGGAAAGTATGATGTTCTTCACTTCCAACACCCGGAGAGTGCAGCACCCTTCGCCAGTCTCTATCCAACCGTACCAGTCGTTTATACTCTGAACGACCCGATTTACGGATGGTATAAAGATATTTTCAAACTCTACGATTCGCCGAATCAATTTTATGTTTCAATTTCCAATAACCAGCGTCATCCAGCGCCGAAACTATCCTATGTCGCTACCGTCTATAACGGTATCGGTCTAGAGCATCTAAAGTTTTCAGAAGAAAACGATGGTTACTTGCTGTTCGTTGGACGGATTGTCCCCGAAAAAGGAGTTAAAGAGGCGATTGAGATAGCCCGTCGCACTCATCATAAACTTCTAATTATTGGGCCGACTTACGACGACTCTAGGAATTACTTCCATAAGTTTGTAGAGCCCGAGTTAGATGATCAGATCCAATACCTAGGCTACGTCGATCATGACAAGCTAGGAAAATACTTTAGGCGAGCCAAGGCTTTCTTGGCACCCATTCAGTGGGAAGAGCCATTTGGCCTCACTATGGTAGAAGCCATGGCTTGTGGTACGCCTGTGATTGGTTTAAATCGAGGATCAATCCCAGAAATTGTAGTTAATGGTAAGACCGGCTACATTGCGACATCGATAACTGGAATGGTCGCTGCCGTCAATAAAATCGGCCGCATAAATAGACGTGATTGCCGAGAACATGTTAAGCAGAAGTTCTCGACCAAACATATGGCTGATGGTTATTTAGCAGCTTACGAAACAGCTATTAGAAGACTGGCGAAAAACAAAAAAGCGAGTCCTAAGAACACAGCTGTATAATAACGACATGGCTAATTCTGGTTCTGTTTTTCCTCCTGGTCTTGTTATTTACCAAATTTATCCTCGTAGTTTCCAAGATACTGATGATGACGGTATTGGTGACCTAGAAGGAATAATTAGTCGGTTAGATTATTTTAGCTGGCTTGGTGTAAATGCCATTTGGATAAATCCCTTTTACCGTTCTCCAATGGCTGATTTTGGTTATGATGTGTCCGATCATAAAAGTGTCGACAAGCTTTTTGGCGACATCGATACGTTTGAACGCTTAGTTAGCGAAGCTCACAAACGTGGGTTAAAAATTATCATAGACTTAGTTGTTAACCATACCTCCGATCAACACCCCTGGTTTGAAGAGGCCCGTAAAGCCGTCGATAGCACTCGTCATGATTGGTATATATGGAATAAGGGGGGGGAGCCAGGTGCTGCTCCAAACAATTGGCTTGGGGTTTTTGGAGGATCAGCATGGGAATGGAATGAAGCGACAAAGGAGTATTATCTACACTCATTTTCGGTTTATCAGCCAGACCTTAACTGGAACAATCCCGAGGTCCGGGCCGCTGTCAAAGACATTATGAAGTTCTGGCTAGATAAGGGAGTCGATGGCTTTAGACTCGACGCCGTTTACTGGTACGCCAAGGACGATAAGTTCCGCGATGATCCGCCCAATTTACAGTTCCAATCTGGTAAAGACAATTATTATGACTCTTTGAATCATAAATACAGCCGCGACCAAGCGAAACTGGGAGATTATCTAAAAGAGCTCAGCAGTTTTATAGAGCAATATCCCGGTCGTTTTATGATTACTGAAGCCTACGTTGAACCTCCCACTGACGAAGGTGGATACCTAAAGTTCTATAACGAAATGGACGCCCGAGTTGGTGCACCATTTAACTTTACGGCTATGGATATTCCCTGGAATGCAACTTCCTTCAAAAGGTTTATCGATATTTTTCAAGCCGGGCTACAGCCGATAGACACACCAATATACGTGTTTGGCAATCACGATCGGCCAAGGCTGGCCAGTCACTTTGATCCTGAGAATGGACGCGCCGTAGCCTTATTACAGTTAACCCTTCCTGGCATAGCAATAATCTATTATGCAGATGAACTGGGCTTAACCGACGTGTCCATTCCACCCAGTGCAATAAAGGACACTGTAAGTACTGATGGTAAGGGTAAGGTAGTTAGCCGCGACGGTTCTCGCACTCCTATGCAATGGGAGGATGGACTGAATGCTGGCTTTTCTGCTGCGCCACCTTGGCTACCTATTGGTGACTACAAACATATTAATGTTGAGAGTGAAAAAAAAGATCCTAATTCTTTGCTTAATTGGTATAAACAACTTTTGGCTCTTCGTCACCACTCTGAAGTACTTAAGCACGGTATATATGCTCCGCTAATACTCGAACACCCAGACTTGTTCGGATACCTGCGCATACACGATAAAGAGATCTGGGCGGTAGTTATTAACTTTTCGCCGGACAAGGAAGTGCCATATTCAATCGATAAAGAGGAAATACTTTTATCTACTGCTGGGTCGACTCATAAAAATATCTTAAAACCTGGGGAGGGTCGTCTATTAAAATTATAAATCCGTGGACATGTTGCTAGTAAGAGACTGGTTCTATATAATTCTCGGGGTCATATAGGCTAGTATTCCGGAGTAGCTCAATGGTGGAGCAAGAAGCTGTTAACTTCGAGGTTGCCGGTTCGAGTCCGGCCTCCGGAGCCATAGACCTGTTTTTGATAAGTCTAAGAGTAAGTCAAACGGCTTTAACAGATTAAATTCCAGCTTATCGCCCTTTAAAACGAGGTTCTGAAGTGTGAGCTTCAGTAATTCACGCTTTTGGGGCATTTCAGAACGCTTAAACAGTTCAGGTGCTTTACTAGCTAGTTGTAACAGAGACGTAACTGTCTGATAGTAAGTTTCATCAGCATTCTCAAGGTTAGATAGCTTTGACTTGATTTGCTCTTGTTTTGCCCTAAAGTCTTTATACTTTTTATCGTACATATCAATAGTAATTCTACAGCCAATAACTAGCATTTTATGATAAAAAGTCATATATTGTCTCTGTAAAGGGGCTGAGATGGAAAACAATGATGATGAGAGTCAGACAGGTACGAAAAAACAGAGTAATGCTAAGAATATAATCATAACTATTGTAGTGATAATTGGGCTATTGATAGGTATAGGCGTTTGGTATAACAACACACACTATAACTCCACTTTTCAGAACAATTTTATGAGTAGTTGTGAAAGCAATGGCGGAAACACAAGTAGTTGCGGATGTGCTTATGGAGTTCTACAAGCTAATTTTAGCTATTCGGAAGCCAAGTCTCTAGACTCTAATCCCTCAAGCAGTAACACCTATTATCAGAGCTATACAAGCGATGTGCAAAGCTCATGTGGGTCAAGTCAATAAACAATAAGTA
>CAJCIR010000041.1 GCA_903970425.1 Chlamydiota bacterium
TCGCTGAAGCCGCGGAAAAAGAGGAAGTTCTTCTCGCCAGCGAAGCTGGCGAAAAATCCCCATCTACAGCAAAAACAAAAAGAGAAATCAAACCTTTTGAATTCTCTGCAGATGAAATCAATGATGATAATGATGAACCCAGCAATGAGTGTCTCTAGAACTTTTCCGGCAACGCCCCAACCATGGATTCCTAGTTTATATACTATCGCTAGTAATATAGAAAATATCGGGCCCCAATATCCGTTAACGGTCCCTTGGCTAAAATCTCCGCGGGCGTATTTCTCAGCGATACTTATATATGAAGTGGCATCGGGGTTAAATTGGTATTTATAAGCCGGTAGCAGTATAAGCCCTGTTATTATCAAGACTATTATTGGTACAAGAACGACCAAGATATTTTGGAGTTTATAAGAAATTTTCATTGCTAAAACAATATTAGCATTCTTTAGTCTTGATTAGGTTACGTGACATGAAGACTATACTATATATTAAGACGATGGCTAATGAGAAATATGATGTGGTTATCATAGGGGGCGGCTTCTATGGTCTTCGTATGGCCCAATTTATGAAAGAAGAATTGGGAGCAAAAAAGGTACTGATTATTGAAAAGGAAAAAGACGTAATGCAGCGCGCTTCCTATAACAACCAAGCTCGGGTACATAATGGATATCATTATCCACGGAGTATTCTAACTGCGCTGCGCTCAAGAGTTAATTTGCCCGTTTTTGTTAAGGAATATGACGAAGCGGTATCCAAAGATTTCGACATGTATTACGCCATAGCCAGAAATTTCTCTCAAGTTTCAGCCATACAATTTGAAAGATTTTTTGAGCGAATTAAGGCTGAAATTTCTCGCGCACCTGACATGCATTACTATTTTAATCGTCAGCACATAGAAGAAGTTTTTTCTGTCAAAGAGTATGTTTTCAACTCATCCAAACTTAAAAAGATTTTATTAGATAAACTTAGTTTTCTTGGAGTTGGTATTAATACTAAGGAAGCGGTGAGGAATATCGAGAAAAGCGGCGACAATATAATTATTAATACCGACAGAAATAGATATGCTGCTAGATACGTTATTAACTCAACATACTCCTCAATTAATCTGATCAATAAGGCCTCAGGGTTGCCGATTATTTCTCTTAAGCACGAATTAACAGAGATGTGTCTGGTTAAGGTGCCCAGAGAACTAGACAACATGGCAGTTACGGTTATGTGTGGACCGTTTTTTTCCTTGATGCCTTTCCCGGCACAGAATCTTTACACCCTGTCGCACGTCAGATACACTCCTCATAGCGAAAGTCTTGATGCGGAGGGCAGTGCCGCGGATCTACATAAATACTTAGAAAAAGCGCAGAAGGTTACAAATTTTCCCAGAATGTATGCAGATATAGTAAGATATATGCCACTTGCTAAGGGGATTGAGTATACCGGTAAATCTCTATGGGAGATTAAAACGGTCTTACAAGAAAGCGAGACGGACGACAGTCGACCGATCTTATATCGTAAGAATCATGGCGATTTAAAAAACTATATCTGTGTTATGGGAGGCAAACTGGATAACATATACGATGTATTCAGGGAACTCAGAGAGACTTATGAAAAAGCTTAGTAATATTTTTGTCAGCGTTGTTTTTGTAATGGACGAACGAACGGTTAAGAGCCGGAAAAAAATTGAGGAACTCAGCCAGTTATTAAAAAGTCATTACACGAATTACGAACTACTGATAGTTGATAATGGTTTGAAACAAAAAGACCTAAGTAGCATCAGTGAGTTACTCCCGAAAATTTCTTGTATTAGAATTATCAGACTTTCTAAACGTCATGATACTGATACAGCCATTTTCGCTGGAGTGGATGCTTCAATCGGTGATTTTATTTGCATATTGTATGGTAACGACCCGGTAGAGCTAATCCCTAAGTTTGTTGATAAAGCACAAAATTTTGATGTTGTGTTCGGTGTTGCGCGGAATCTTAAAAGAAGTAGGGCCGTAGAAGAGGTCGGCGCTAGATTATTTTACTGGTACAGTAAAAGATATCTAGACATAAATATACCCAACGGCTCAACCTATTTTATTTGCATGAATCGTACTGCTGCAAACTCACTAACTAAGAGCGGTCGCTTTATGAGGCATATTAGACATATGGCAAAAATAGTTGGGTTTAACTCAACCAATATTGAATACAACCTTCCTCCCAATACTGGTCCATATACGGAGATAAAATCTAAACTATTATGGTCGCGGGGAGTTGACCTCATATTCAATTATTCTAGTCACCCGCTCAGACTACTTACCTATTTTGGTATAGCGGCCAGTGTCTTGAATATTGCCTACGCCATTTTTGTTGTTATCGTAAACTTATCAGACAGTAATGTCACTAGAGGCTGGACAACTCTATCCCTACAGTCGTCACTCATGTTTTTCCTATTATTCTTAATAATAGCGGTGCTTGCAGAATACATAGGCAAGATACTTAACGAAGCCCAACAAGAGCCGCCCTATCACATCATGCAGGAGTTAAGTAGCAGGGTTACGATTGCGGACGAAACTCGTAGAAATGTTAAGAGATAAGTGTCATGGATAAAATCGTAGATCGCATTAAACATAAACACTCGGCTTGGGCTTTCCCGGATTTTAAGGTCCAGGAACTTTCTCCAAAAAAGAATAAGTATGCCGTTTGCGTATTCGTTATTAATGAGGGTAAGCGGGTCCAAAAACAATTAAAGGCTATGAAAAAGTATTCAACAATTGTTGATATTATTGTGGCCGATGGTGGCAGTACCGACGGATCTTTAGAAAAAGACTTTCTGAAATCTGTGAACGTCAGAGTTCTGTTAACGAAACTCGGACCTGGCAAGTTGAGTGCACAAATGCGCATGGCGTTTGCCTATAGTTTAGACCAAGGTTACGATGGCGTAATCGTCGTTGACGGTAACGGCAAGGATGATATTTCGGCGATTCCAGACTTTGTAAATCTTCTCAAAGAAGGCGATGACCACATTCAGGGATCACGGTATATTAAAGGGGGCAAGGCTATAAATACACCTAAATCACGCCATTATGCAGTTAAAATCCTGCACTCACCTCTTATTAGTATTGCAGCCCGTCATCACCACACCGATACGACTAACGGCTTTCGAGCATACAGTAAAAGACTATTGCTTGATCCAGACCTGGATATTTTTAGAGACGTCTTTAGTACCTATGAGCTACATTACTATTTAGCAATCGAAAGTGCGAGATCACCAAAAAAATATAAACTTAGCGAAACCCCGGTCACACGAGAATATCCAAAAAAAGGTAAAACTCCCACAAAGATTAGTCCTGTTAAAGGCAATCTTCACATTATGGGCATTCTTTTCAAAGCAGCCCGCCGTCAATATTTACCCAAAAAAGATCAGCCTAGGGGTTAGGTACCGTAAACAGAATGTAGTGCACTCGGGCTGACGTATATCTGCTTCCATTCAACTGTCTTTATCTTCAAGTGGGCGCCCGCAGTTAGGCCGTAAGTATAAAAGTGCAGTGTAATATTGGGCTCGCTTGTTTGCAGAAGGACGGGGAAGGTGAAGCTTTGATAATAAGGCGGTAGCGATACGGCATCATGAGTATTAACACCGTTAGTCGTGACAAGGTAGCGAGGCGTTTTACCTATCCAAGGTATTTCTTGTAGTGGGTAGCTTGTTTGGTACGTAACGCCTACAGTGTATATTCTGTATTTAATTTTTCGGTTAGTATTTTTTGGAACGTTTATAGTGTCGACACTCTGATTTGCAGCACCTATTTTCTGGGTACCATCCCAATTCGATGTAGTTGCTGGAATCCAACTAGCGTTATTTCTTCGCCAGACAATTGTTGTCCCATCTATAGCTTGAGGATGGTAGTTGGTGTATAGCTGTTCAAAGAAAGGCCAGGTCTCATTCTCTAGCCATGGTTCATACTGGAAATATCCTCCTCTTAGAGTAATTACTGCCGTCGGTTTAATTGTTTCGAATGAATTTAGATACGAGGCACGTTCTTGTGGCCCCAAGGCGTGAATAATGTAATCGTAGCCGGAAGGATTAAAACTACCCAAAGACGCTTCGTATATGCCAGTGTAAAGCGACCAAATGTCTTTATCATTAGTAATACCTAGGGTGCCTATTTGATAAGTTTGAAAGGTTTGTTGCCACGATGGCGTTAGGTAGGAACCAGAGACTTTATAAGAGCCAACCAGATCTTCCTCATGTTCCAAGTGCATAGTCATCTCTGAGCCTGTCCGTATAACAACAATAAAGGTCGTGGCCCCAAATATTCCAACAGCTAGAAGAATACTTAAGACCGGATAGTATTTTTTCTTAAGTTTTAGATACTTCAACTTTGACTTGTTGGTTTTCCAAACCTTTTTCCAAGGAACAAGACTAAGCAACAGTATGATCACGAATATCATGTAGTAACGCATTGGCTGGGTTTGGGTAACCGGCTCAAAATATCCAAATATTGGAAGCATTGAGAAAAGACCACTTAGTAGCAGAAAGACTATAGCTATGGCCTTAGGCCTGGGGATCATTTTTTTTAACGAGACTACAGCAGCTATGATCGCCAAAGGCACGAAGGCTGCATAATTCCATAGCATTGTAGAGTTTGTGAAGAGGCCACTTAGACCAGTTAGGAAATTGTTAGGAGGTGCTCCGAAGTACCAAAATTGATCAGCTGGTATATCTACAAAAGAATATTTTAATACGGCAAAAGGGTGTCCAGCGGATACCAGAGCTGCGAGGATAACTAGGAAAACAAAACTAGCTATTGCCAAGCGGGCAACATCAATAATGCGAAATATGATTTTCTTCTTTTGAAACAAGAAGTACGTTATAAGAGCTGCCGCTACAGCGGCTACACCGAATTCTGTACCAGTCAGTAGCGCGAAAGCGAGTAGGAATGGTACAAGTAAGTCCCACAGTATATTTAGACGGAATTTAGACTTATCCAATTTGTAAAAATACCAAAGACACAAGGCGACAATAATTGGACCTGTGTCACGTATGCCAAGTAGTGAGTTTTCTGGCGAAAGCATGCCAGGGAGAAACCACTGCACGAATTTGAATAGTCCCCATGTACCAAGCAGTTGTAGGTATAATTTGCCTGGGAATAAAATCCGGACAAATATAAACAATATAACCATGCCTACAAGAGGCGATACTATCCATTCCGCAAGACTGGTTGAGGCCAGGTCGTGACCAAAGAGTAGAAAGATTGGATAGTGGATTAATACTGTAAAAGGACCGTGGAAGAAATTGAAGTTACGACCGAAGAACTGACCTGCATACAATCTACGCATTGGATTAAGGAGTTGAAAAATACCATCAGCTGCATATCCATCGAATAGTTGAGCCTTGTAAAAGGCTAGAAAACCTGCGGCGATTACCTCTACTGCTAGCAATATAGCACCGCATAAACCTAGCAATAATAACAAAGTCTTGCGAGAGACCAGCTCCCTAAGTATCTTAGACACGATTCATATATAATAGCAGCAGAAGGGATCATTTTTTAATCAAAAACTTTCTATGTTAAAAACTGCACTTATTGGCTATACCGGCTTTGTTGGCTCAAACATAGCATCTCAATCTCATTTTGACGACCAATATAATTCTTCAAACATTCAAGACATTGAAGGCAAGGAATATGACCTAGTGGTCAGTGCCGGAGCCCGTGCTGAGAAATGGCGTATTAACCAAGAACCCGAAAAAGATCTAGCGGAAATTGATGGTCTTATAGAACATCTAAAAAAAATGAAAACAAAGAAGTTTGTTCTTATCTCAACTGTTGATGTCTACAAAACTACCTTTAATGTGGATGAAGATACCCCGATCGATACGGACGGCTTACACGCCTATGGTCTTAACCGATATCACTTAGAGCGATTTTGTGCAGATAATTTGAATTCGCACATACTTCGTTTACCGGGGCTTTTTGGTCCAGGTCTAAAAAAGAACGTTATCTATGACCTGCTTAATAACAATAGCGTTGAGAAGATTCATCACGCCGGGTCCATCCAGTACTACAATCTTGAAAACATTTGGAAAGACATAGAAATTGCTATGAATAATGGCATCAAGCTACTCAATGTCGCAACTGAACCGGTAAGAACTGACGAAATAGCAAAGTACTGTTTCGGTATGAAGGATTTTAACAACGAGCCTGAAGGAGTTTCTGCTGCGTCCTATGATATTCACACAAAATATGCCAATGTATTCGGAGGGCATGGTTTCTATATGTATTCAAAGCAGCAAGAACTCGATGACATCCGAGATTTTGTTGCCAGTAATAGCGCTTGAAGTTGCACTCTAGAAGAGCAGATTGTACAGTTACTAGACTAGTCGAGTTAGGAGTCCAAAGTGAAATTAGCGGTTTCAAATATTGGTTGGGATCCAAGCCAACGCAGCGAGGTTCTTAGCCGACTGCCGAGCCATGGTATTGAAGGTATTGTTATTGCACCGATCATGGTATTTCCAGAAGGGCCTAATGCTGACGCTAAGTCGGTCAGCGAATTCAAAAAGGAAGTCGAAGATCAAGGACTCGATGTCGTGGGACTGCAATCACTGACCTTTGATCTGAAAGAAGCCTCACTTTTTGGTCCTAAGGTAGAACGCCAAAACCTAATCGAGCACTTAAAATGTCAGGCTGAATTGGCCGGTAGCCTAGGAGCGACTTCCCTAATTTTTGGTTCACCAGGGTTACGTCAGAACCTGGTACAGCCTCCTAGCCAAGTAGTTGAGGTATTTACCGCTGTGGCAGATGAGGCGCACAACAACAATACAAAATTATGTATTGAACCACTGAGTGGGTATGGCAATCGGTTTATCCAAACAACTATGCAGGGCGTGGAGCTAACTCGTATAATAAACCACCCAGGCTTTGGGCTACACCTAGATTCGGCCGCTATTACAGGCGCAGGCGATGGACTCGATGTCATTGGTATTGCTAATCGAAGTGTCGGGATAACCTCGTTTGATGCGAGTGCACCTGATCTTCTACCTATTAGTGAGGATGAGACTGTTGATCATCGTGGCTTCGCGAGGGAACTCCAAGCGATTGGCTACACCGGATACGTTTCACTAGAAATGCGACAGCCTCAGGTTCCGGGTGCCGTTGATAAATTCTTTTACGAAGTAGACTATATGAATGAACAATACGCAGGGTAACAAAAATATGAAGTTAGTTATATCTAATATTGCGTGGACGAATGAAGAAGAAGCAAAGATTGCTGAACTCCTGCAGAGGATTGGTGTGACCTATGTTGAGGTAGCTCCCACGAAACAGTGGCAAGACCCTACGACCGAAGCTAGTACCGCCGCTCTAGCCGTCTATAAAACTTTCTGGGCCGGCTACGGAATTGAGATAGTAGCATTCCAATCCATGCTATTTAATCGACCTGATCTTAAAATTTTCGAGAGCGAGGCCTTACGCAAAGAAACTCTAGAATACCTCCAAAGATTTATTGCACTAGCTCCGCAGTTGGGGGCAGGTGTCATGGTTTTTGGTTCACCGAAGAATCGCCAACATGGCAATCTGCCATTGAGGCAAGCTGAAGTTATTGCCAATAATTTTTTCAACGAACTCGGTAAAACTGCGCGGAAGAACAACGTTGTCTTCTGTATCGAACCCAACCCTACTGACTATGCCTGCGATTTCGTAACAAATGCCCAACAGGGCATCGACATTGTCCGTTCGGTCAACAACCCGGGATTTGGTCTTCATTTAGACATCGCTGGCATGACGCTGGCCAAAGACAATGTCGTTGACTCTATAAAAGCGGCTGGCAAGCTAATTCAGCATTTCCATATCAGTGCTCCTTTTTTGGAGCAGGTAGAGGATCGGGGAGATGTTGATTATCGGGGAGCCGCCAAAGCTCTTAAGGATATAAATTATGATCGTTTTGTATCGATCGAGATGAAACCAGGAGAGGTAGGCACTAATCTGCAAAGGGTCGAAAAGGCTGTTCGCTTTGCTCAATCCATCTATAGTTCGTAAGGTAGACTATCGACACCATCGGACTTATACAAAGTCTTTCTAGCAAAGAAGTTCCAGGTAAACACAAAAATCGTGGCAATGGCTTTTGAAACAATATAATTAAGCCCTAGCTTACTTGTGAATATCCATTCTAATAAACTAAGGATCCCTAGCCCAACTAAACCGATTATTCCGAATAGTATGAATAGCGTATGCGCATTACTCTTTGGTGTCCCAAAAATGTACTTGTTACTTAAAAAATAGGTAATTATAAGGCCGATAATGAAACCAATCACTACCGCCACTAAATAATTAAGTCCAGCGACTTGTTTGAAAAAGATAACACTACCGAAATCAGCAATCAGTCCAACCCCGGCTACCACAGCATAACCAATAAATTGGACATGTAATTTAGAGCTATTTAACGTCGACTTCATATATACTAAGAAACCAAACTTTTTAAGTAATGACCATACCCGGACTTTATAAACTTCTCGGCCAGCGCCTGTAGTTGTGTGGCGTTTATAAATCCTTGTCGGTAAGCTGCCTCTTCAATACATCCGATTTTGATGTTCTGGCGTTCTTCAATTACTTGTACGAATTGCGCCGCCTGATTCATGCTAGCAAAAGTTCCAGTATCCAACCATGCTGTTCCACGATCCAGTAGGTTGACTCTCAGTTTCCCTGCTTTTAGATAAGCATTCTGAATTTCAGTGATTTCAATTTCGCCTCGAGCGCTTGGTTTAACGGCTTTGGCAATCTCTATGACTTGATTATCAAAGAAGTATAGACCCGGTATGGCATAGTTAGATTTTGGCTTTTCTGGCTTTTCCTCTATAGAAACTACTTTGTGGTCGGAATCAAACTCGACAATACCATAGCGTTCGGGATCAGCGACTTGTTGACCAAAAATAATACCGCCATCCAAATTAATAGTCGCCTCACGTACCTTTTTATCAAAGTCACTCCCATAAAAAATGTTGTCACCTAGAATCATTACAACATCATCACCTCCAATAAAATCAGCGCCAACAATGAAGGCATCAGCTAGGCCACGAGGCTTATCCTGAATCTTATAAGTGAAACTACACCCAATACTCTCCCCGCTTCCAAGAAGTTTCTCAAAACTTGGTAAGTCTTGGGGCGTTGAGATAATTAATATTTCTCGAATCCCAGCATTGATAAGAGTGGTTAGTGGGTAGTAAACCATTGGTTTATCGTAAATAGGCATTAGCTGTTTACTAAGCGCCATAGTTATTGGATATAAACGAGTTCCTGATCCGCCTGCTAAAATTATTCCCTTCACTTTGAAAGCTCCTTTTTTACATATGTATTGAGGTCTTCACGCCAGTCGTTCGATTTAAAGCCAGTCTGATGCAGCTTAGAAAGATCCAGCACGCTGTTTAAGGGCCGTTTAGCGGCATCAGGTTTATCGGCAAAGTACTTTTCGGTAGATATGTCTGTGACTTGCGAATCAAAACCACCATCTGTAAAGATAAGTCTGGCAACGTCTGCCCAGCTAGCTGGTTCTCCGTCATTGGTTGAGTTGTATGTCCCGTAGGTCGCTTTTGTTTGAAGAAGATAATCGATGATTCTAACAAGCTCATTTGTAAAAGTCAGTCGACCGACTTGATCATTAACAACTGCAGGAGATACTCCCTTTTGAGCCAAACCAATCATGGTACGCACAAAATTTTTGCCTTCGCCAATTAGCCAAGTAGCTCTACAAATATAGTGTTTCGGAGCCAGACTGGCAGCTATATCGCCAGCTGCTTTGGTGCTTCCGTAAACCGATAGAGGGCTAAAAGGTTCATCTTCTGAATGATTATCTTTGTTACCGTCAAAAACATATTCACTGGAAATATGAACAAGAGTTATGTCGTGTTCGGATGATACCCGAGCTAAATTACTAATGCCTGTAGTGTTTACTAGCCAGGAGGCAACTCGGCCATCAACTGATTCAGCCCCATCGACATTAGTATATGCAGCAGCATTTAAAATAATTTTTATATTAGACCAATCAAATGATTCAACGGCCTGTCTATCAGTAATATCAAGCTCAGCAGAGTCAACTGGCTTAGCGCCAGGGTACTTTTCTTGTAGTGCCGTACCCAGCTGCCCATTGGCTCCAACTACAAGTATTTCGGCGTCGTTCATGAGAAGTCCATTGGAGTTACATCTTTAAGAAGTGGGTTGGCGGTATCTTTATCAGAAACAATGGCCTTATCTTTGGCGATCGGCCAATGAATCCCCAGCGCTGGATCAAAAAGATTAACAGCAGCGTATTTAGCGTCTGCTGACCATTGGGCATTTACTAAGTAGGTGTAGGTAATATTTTCTTCCAAGGTTTGATAACCATTGGCAACACCCCTTGGCACAAAAACGGCTTTACCCGGATTAATCTCCATAGTAAAAACCTTACCAAAGCTTTCGCCTTTGCGTAGGTCTACCCATGCGCCGAAAACCTTCCCATTGGCTACGGAAATAAACTTTTCCCAAGGCTCGGCGTGTAGTCCACGAGTCACCCCCGCCTCTTCGTTATACGAAAAGTTGTTTTGTACAACTTCAAAATGCGGTAGCCCCAGAGTTTCCATCTTTTCTCGCTGATAGTTTTCCTTAAACCAACCACGATTATCGCCGTGTACGATAAGGCCCACTTCATAAAAACCAGGAATGATAGTTTCGGTTACCTTTAAATTGCTGAAATTGGTTGGATCAAATGCCATTATCTTCCAAGCTCCTTGTACTTAGCCTCAGTGGCTTCTTTCTGTGGTCTCCACCAAGCCTCATTGGCTTTATACCAATCGATAGTGCTACGTAGGCCTTCGCGGAAATCAGTGTACTTTGGCTGCCAGCCAAGTTCAGTGCGAATCTTACTGCCATCGATAGCATAGCGATAGTCGTGACCAGGACGGTCATTAACATGTTCGTAAAAATCGGCTGGCTTGCCCATTAGTTCAAGAATGAGTGCAATCGATTCTTTGCCACTCTTCTCTCCATTAGTGCCGACCATATAAGTCTCGCCAATCTTACCTTTTTCAAGAATCGTTAAAATTGCTGAACTATGATCTTCAGCATGAATCCAGTCTCGTATAGCTTCACCGGTTCCGTAGAGCTTTGGCTTGCGACCCTCCATAATTTCAGTTATTTGACGCGGTATAAATTTCTCAACGTGCTGGTAGGGACCGTAGTTATTAGAGCAATTAGATATGGTAGCTTGTATACCAAAACTGCGAATCCAAGCTCTGACCAAATGGTCGGAGCCAGCCTTGGTGGCTGAGTATGGACTTGATGGATCATATGGTGTTTTTTCATTAAACTTTGGATCATTTGGCCCGAGATCGCCGAATACCTCGTCAGTGGAAATGTGATGCAGATGTTTATTGTGTTTTCGTACAGCCTCAAGGACTTGATAGGTGCCTACGATGTTTGAATTTACAAATGGCCAGGGTGTGTGCACTGAATTATCAACGTGGGACTCGGCTGCGAAATGTACAACAGTATCGCAGTCGGCAACGGCAGCATCAATCGCCGCTTCATCACAGATGTCACCTTTTATAAATTTATAGCGACTGGGATCTAAGCCCTCAAGGTTCTTTTCATTGCCTGCGTAAGTCAGGGAATCAAATACTGTAATGTGCCAGTCTGGATGTTCGAGGTAAACCAGATGGACAAAATTTGATCCAATAAATCCGGCGCCTCCAGTGACAAGAATTCTCATTTCGCTTAATAGTATATCAGCTGTTAGCGATACCCATTAGGATTTTTTGACTGCCAACGCCAAGTATCTTCACAGGCCTGAAGAAGATTTTTTCTACCTGCCAGTTCAGCTTATCTTTGACCTTTGAAACACTTGCAAAGTATTCAGCTATATCACCGGGCCTCCTGGCAGCAACTACATATGGTATATCTTTACCGCTAGCTTTCTTAAAAGCTTCTATAACTTCCAATACTGAATTACCTTTTCCGGTTCCTAGATTATATATGGCCATATGGTTTGGTCGCGGGAGCTTATGCATAGCAGCCACGTGTCCCTTAGCTACGTCAGTTACGTGTATGTAATCGCGAATGCCGGTGCCGTCAGGAGTGTCATAGTCATTGCCAAAAACTTTTAATTTATCTAGCTTACCAACGGCAACTTGAGAGATATAAGGAACTAGGTTGTTAGGTATGCCCGTCGGGTCCTCACCAATCATGTCTGATTCATCAGCGCCAATCGGATTAAAATATCGTAATGCGGTTATTTCCCAGCCTTGGTTAGTTTGCACAATGTCACTGAGTATCTGCTCAATCATGGCCTTAGTATGACCATATGGATTCGTCGGGTGAAGCAGCATATCTTCCGTTATCGGAACACGGTCTGGCGGACCATAAACAACCGCGGAACTACTGAAGATCAGTTTTTTGACACCATGTTTACTCATTACCTGACATAGGCTGAGGGTTGAATCCAGATTGTTTTGGTAGTATTTAATCGGTTTATAAACGGATTCACCAACAGCCTTAAACCCAGCAAAATGCATAACTACGTCAAACGAGTTATTGCTAAATAATTTATCGAGTTGGTCGCCCTCAACTAAGTCAAAATTGTGGAAGGCGATTTTTTTACCAGTCATTTTAGTGATGCGCCGAAGGGATTCCTCTGAACTATTGCTTAGATTATCAACCACACTAACCTGATGACCATCTTTTAGCAGCTCTAGTACGGTGTGTGAGCCGATGTAACCGCTTCCACCCGTAACTAGTACATGCATTCTATTTCTCAGACTCGATTAACTTTGTGACTTGAGCAACTAGTTTATCTAGTCCGGCTTGGGTTTTTGCTTCGGCGTTAAAACGTAGCAGCGGTTCGGTGTTACTAGGACGGACATTGAACCAAGAGTCTTTAAAATTAACTGTTAAGCCGTCAAGCCAATCTTGTTTGCCATCACCACCAAAGGCCTTACTTATGTATTTAAGAACGCCTTCTTTGTCTTTAACTTCAAAGTTTGCTTCATTGATTTGTACATATGCATTACGTAAAGGCTCTACTAATTTAGTTAATGGCTTGTTGCTCGTAGAGAGTATGTATAAACCGACTAGGGCAGCAATCAGACCACTGTCAGCCATGTAGTTATTTTTAAAATAGTAATGGCCGCTGTGCTCACCAGCAAAGATAGCATTATGTTCACGCATAGAAGATTTAATGAATGAGTGCCCAACTCGGGTTCGAATGGCTTTGCCACCAGCTTTCTCGATAGTCTCACTGGCTACTCGTCCACAAATCGCGTTAAGCAAGATTGTACTACCCGGATATTTTTCTAGAAAGAATTGAGACAACAGTGTAGTCATTACTGTTCCGGACAATGGTTCGCCTCGCTCGTCTACTAATACGGCGCGGTCCCCATCACCATCAAACGCAACACCAACATCACACTTGGTTGCTCGAATAGTTTTCTGTAGCTCGACAATGTTTTTGGGATCTAGCGGGTTAGCTATGTGATTAGGAAAAGTGCCATCCAGATCGAAGTACATTTCGATAACTTCAAAGGGAACGTAAGGTTCAAGCTCAGGAAAAATCTTTCCAGCCATACCGTTGCCAGCATCGACAGCAATTTTTAGCGGCTTTAGCTTACTAGCGTCAATAAAGGATAAGGCGTGAGTAATCCAGCCCTCAACAATATCTTTGTCACTTAACTCGCCTTGCTTTGCAGCTGCCGTGAACTGATTCTTTTTAGCCAAGTCACGGATTTCAAATAGGCCTGTTTCTTCGCCGATTGGCTTAGCGCCCTCGCCACAAAACTTGATGCCGTTGTATACGCCTGGGTTGTGGCTGGCAGTTATCATGGCACCGCCGGCTAGTTTGTAATTACCAACCGCAAAATAGATCATGTCACTAGTGACTTCTCCAATATCAATTACGTCTCGACCCTGTTCCCTTAGTCCTTCAATCAAAGCATCAGCTAGCTCCTTGGAGTCGGGACGCATATCGCGTCCAACGCCGACAGGCCCTTTCGTCGGGAGCCAATCTCCCAGAGCTCGGCCAATTACCCTTACAATCTCTGGATTTAGCTCAGTTCCAACTTTTCCACGAATGTCATAAGCTTTGAATATATCGTCGATTACGGACATGTTTATCTCCTTAAGATTCACTGACATTATACTAGATAGCCTGTTGCCCTACCTAAGTTTTTGATATGATCAGGTTAATGATCATAGTAATTATTGCGGGAGGATCAGGATCAAGACTTTGGCCTCTATCGACACCTGAATATCCTAAGCACTTGCTGAAAGTTAATGGTGATACCCGTTCACTTCTACAGCAGACTTTTGACAGAGCAAAAAACCTAACCAATAAAATTTATGTCGTATCCGAAATAGGGCACATTAAACATATAAAGTCACAGCTACCAGAACTTCCTGAAGATGCCTTTATTGTTGAGCCAGCCCGAAGGGGAACAGCCAGTTGTATCGTTGCTGCACTTAGCTATTTAAGCGATAAGCAAGACAATCAAGAGCCGATTGCTATTCTGTCAGCCGATCATTACATTCGTGATATTGATGGCTTTACTCGTAGCTTCAAGATCGCCACCAAAACTTCTACTCAGGAAGGAAAGATAGTGTTAATTGGCGTCGAGCCATCATATCCGGCCACCAACTTTGGTTACATTGAAAAAGGCGAGTCTCTTAGTGAAGATAGTTTTATATTTAAAGTTAAATCTTTTAAAGAAAAACCCGATTATGAAACAGCCAGAGGCTATCTAAAAAGCGGTAGTTATTTATGGAACTGCGGCTACTTTCTGGGATCCATAGAAGTATTCAAGGACGCCATGAAAAAATATGCGCCTAGATTACTGAAGGATTATGAACGACTTCAAGGATCCAATGCTGACAACTACAAAGAAACTTATTTAAGCTTTGAGAATGACACCATAGACTATGCCTTAATAGAACATGTTAAAGACCTGCTTGTAGAACCAGCTAACTTTGATTGGATGGACCTAGGTTCGTATCGCGATTTGCACAAGGCTGTTACTAGTGATGACCATGGCAACCATGTCTCCGGTAGTAAAGTTAAAGTCCAAGACCTACAGAACTCTTTCGTTCAAAACCACGAGGAGAAACCTTTAATAGTCATCGGACTCGACAACATTATAGTGATAAATACCGAGCATGGTATCTTAGTCGCTCGTAAGGATCAATCTCAACAAGTAGGCCAGCTGTCCAAATTATTTGGAAAGACAGACGTCGATAAATGATTCAAAGGCTTCCTTAAAGGCAGAAATACTAAATTTGTTCGCAGACGCAGCTATAAATTTACTGTCAAAATCTGATCCTTTGAAACGATCTAATGCCTCACTAAGTGACTCAACAGTCGGTCTATCGAAGAAAAGACCTGTCTTACCGGGCTGAACATAGTCGAGTGAACCACCGTCTTTTAGCGCAATAACAGGCGTACCAGCTGCCATAGCCTCTACGGCAACAATTCCGAAGTCATCAATTCCTGGGAATATGAAACCAGCTGCTTTATGAAAGTGTTCGGGCATCTTAGAATCCGCAACGTTAGTTAGAAACGTCACGCTTGGTCCAGCTATTTTTCGTAGCTTAGCGTTATCCGGACCATTCCCAATGACTGTCAGCTCTAAATTATTTTTAGTTACTGCGGCGACAGCCAAGTCGAATCGTTTGTACGGAGTCTGTCGGCCAGCAATTAAGAACCCATTACGCTTTTCGTTGTGCTGGTTCTCGAAACGATCTATATCGACTGGTGGATGTATAACGGTTGCGTCTCGACCATAGTACTTTTTAATTTGCGACTTAATGAAAGTTGAGTTAGCTACTAGGTAATTAGGTTTTTGGGCTGCTTTCTTATCCCACGAGCGCATTGGGCTGACCAATAGTTTTAATCCCAAACGGGCCAGGGGGTCGAGTAAGCCGAACCCAGGATGAGCCAAGTACTCTTCGTACCTACTCCAATAATAATGAGTGGGCGAGTGACAGTAAGAAATGTGCAGGGTTGTTGGTCCGACTTTAACGGCTTTGGCCTCGGCCCCACTAGAAGATAAAACCAAATCGTAATCACTCAAATCTAAATTACTAAAATACCAAGCCCTAAGTACTGGAAAAAATTTTCTAAACTTTTTAGGAAACTTCTGCAACCAGCTAGTACGGACATCGGCAGATTTAAACCAATCAATTGCACTCGGGTCATACTGAGATGTAAAGATCGGAGCTTCAGGATAAAGGTTATGAAGTTCCAGAACTACGCGCTCCGCTCCACCTATGCCGACTAGCCAGTCACAAACTATAGCAACTTTCATTATCTACCTTGCACCGTGACGACTAACAATGGTGCGGAATGTCTTAATTAAAATTGTTATGTCCAGCCAGAAGCTCCAATTTTGGACGTAGTATAAATCCAATTTACGACGATCTTCAAAGTCTAGGCTACTGCGGCCCGAAACAACCGCCAGACCGGTAAGCCCAGATTTAACGCTGAGTATCAAGTTCTTCTTATTATATTGAGCAAGCTCAAAGGGCTCCAAAGCTCTAGGACCAACCAAGCTTATATCTCCTTTTATCACGCTCAGTAGTTGAGGGAGTTCATCCAAACTCGAGATTCTCAAAAAGCGTCCCAGAGGAGTCACGCGGGGATCATGGTCAAGTTGATCACCGCCAGCGCGATATTTCTTGGCGAGCTCTGGTTTTCCCATCTTCTCAAAGGCTTCCTCTGGGCTCATTCCAGTACTCCACTCTTTTTTCATGGTACGAAATTTATAGATTTTTATGGTTGAGTTAAATCTTGTTAATCTTTTTTGCCTATATAAAATCGGGCCAGTATCAAATATAAGAATTAGGATAGCAATAATTATCATGAACGGCAGAGCTATAATAAAAGCCACTAAACCAACGATGAGATCAAATAATCTCTTAACAATTCGCCCCCAGCCAAATAGAGCAGTTTGATGGACGGCAATGACTGGCATAGAAGAACGGAATAGCTCAACGTCTATATTGCCGACAAATAACTCTGTATTACCAGGCACAAAACGATAAGCTAGGTGATTTTCTTGCGTATAGTCTAGAATTTCTCGATTCTTGAGTTCATCTGGGTAAAGCTCGGTCTGGATGATGCCGTTAAGCTCTTCTATTTTGATTGACTTTAAGGCTTCTGCGAAAGAACCAAAATGGCGGATGCGAGTAGATTTACTATCCTGGTGGCTGCTCACTACACCGACTACACGATATCCCGATATCCTACTGTGGGCCAATATACTTACTAACTCATCAGTCATGTTGGTGTTTCCTACAATAAGAACGTTCGTAATACCGATGTCGTAGGCAAATAGAATGGTTCGGATTAGACGTGCAATGTTTCTAAATAGAACAAGGAATATAAATCCTAGGATAAAACCAAGCACCGGTATTAATCGGGCAGGCAGAATCGGTGTTGGTGCAATAAAGTTCCAGAACACCACAAATAGCATACCTATAAATGAGCCTATAAATATCCGGCCAATTTCACTAAAACGCTTCTCATATATATTGCTGTTATATAGACCCAGCAGAGCAAAGATCAGAATCCAGAATGGCAGTAGGGCCAAGAAGACATCGATATATGTTTTGGCATGCACAGCGTGGGCAAGTGGTTCCGAACTATATGTTACTCTTAGCAGATAGGCGCCAACAAAAGCGGCGACTAATGCAAAGAAGTCGCCAACCAGCAGGCAAAGATTATAAATAAGCGAAGCGTTATTCTTCATAAAAGACGATCAATCTTAGCTATACTAGATTGTAGCATTTATGAGACCAACCTCTAGAAACAAACTATCCATAAGACTGCTAGAAATTTCTATAGCAATTATCCTGGTGTTGATACCCTTCCATGCCACGCTAACTGTTTGGCTGAGCAGCATATTTGGTCACTATACGATATTACGTCTCTGGAAAGAGGGCTTACTGGCAATTATGTTTGTGATTGCTCTTAGGCTGGCATATCAAAACAAGAAATTATGGGATTGGTTAAAACATAGTTGGCTACAGCGACTCTTTATTGTCTACTTACTCCTGCACCTTATTCTTGGGGTGGTAGCTTTGTCTCGTCACGAGGTTACTTACGAAGCCTTTGGCTATGCTCTAATTATAAATCTGCGCTTAATGGTCTTCTTCTGGATCTGTCTAGTGGCATCTGTCCACAGTAACTTGTTAAAGAAGAATTGGCAGAAACTCTTATTAATACCGGCAGCAGTCGTAGTTGCTTTTGCTTTACCTCAACATTTCCTGCTACCAGCAGATTTCCTACGTCACTTTGGCTATAACAGCCGCACTATTTTGCCCTACGATACGATTGACCAAAATAATCAATATGTTCGGGTACAATCAACTCTACGCGGACCTAATCCTCTAGGTGCCTATCTAGTAATTATCATAACCGCCCTGAGTGTGTTATTTTTGCGAGCTCGCCTTAACTCTCGACGTGCCGTTCTGGCTTTGTATGGCCTAGCCTCGGTTATAGTGCTGTACTACACCTACTCACGCAGTGCCTGGGCAGCAGTAGCATTAGCTGTTGGTTTGATTCTTTGGATAGTGGCTATAAAGGGTTCGGCGCGTTGGGTGGCCGGTATAATTGTTCTATTAATCCTCATTGTAGGCGGAGGAATATTTATAAAAGAGAGGCACAGCGCCCGGTTTGAGAGCACCATTCTACATACCAGCCCTCAAATAAAAACACAACAAACATCTAACGGTAATCACCTTAGTGCTGTGGAGATCGGTCTCGGCGATGTAATACATCAACCTCAAGGCCGTGGTCCGGGAACTGCTGGTCCGGCGTCTTCGTACAACACGACACACAACCCTCGAATTGCTGAAAATTATTACGTACAACTTGGGCAGGAAGTAGGGGTCTTGGGCGCGAGCATATTTATTGCCATAAATATCATAATTGCTCGTGTTCTATGGAACAGACGGTCTGATTCCTTAGCTTTGATTCTATTATGTAGTCTAGCTGGCATCAGTCTCGTTAACATGCTGTCACATGCCTGGACTGACGACACGTTAGCCTACGTTTGGTGGGGCCTGGCCGGAATCGCCGTTGCGCCTGTTATACTAAAAGCAAAAGAACATTCAGCTCATGAAACACAAAAGACTCAAAAAAAGACAGCGCTTTGAATTAAAGCAGCTCATTGACTACCTAATAAGCGGCGGCGCTTATTTTGTTACTGGTTATATCGCATTCTTTGTTTTGTACCAGGTGCTCCACTGGAACCTATTTTGGTCTAAGATAACGGCTGATGTAATCGGCTGGGTTGTAAACTATCTACTTCAGCGATACTGGGTATTTGATAACGCCAAGCTGGATAAACATAAGGTCCAGGTAACTGATCGGTATATCATCATTACGCTGGTTGATTTTGGTCTCGACTACTTAATTGTTTGGTATCTGAAATCGATCGGGTTAACTCCTTATCTCGGACAGTTCGTATCGGCAGGCTTCTTCACCTTCTGGAATTATTTCTGGTATCGTTGGTGGGTTTTCCCTGAGCAGTATCCTCGTAAGAAGAGGAAACACGCATGAGTGAGGCTGTACTGCCAACAAAAAAACAGAGGGAACTACTATCGTTTATAGAAAAATTTATAGTAGAGCATGGTTATAGTCCTAGCTACCGCGAAATCATGACAGGGCTAGACTATAATTCGGTCGCCACAGTTGCTTTGCACGTCAAGAATCTGATAGCTCGTGGTCAATTACGAAAACGTGATCGCTCTGCTCGTTCTTTAGAAGTTGTTCAATCGGCTGAAAAGCCTAAGGTAGTTTCCAATCAGGTAACTCCTAATGAAGAACGTTGGTTAGTAGACAAGGTTGAACACTTTTTCCGTCAGGCTGAACAGTCCGTAGAGCCAAGCCAGGCTCAAGTGGATGAACTTTACATACTGGTGGGTGCCCTAAAGGTTTTATCCCTAGAAGGTGCTGCTGAGAGTTTTACGTCACGACTAATCCGTATGAAGAAAACCGCTTGATCGACGACCTAGTGTGCTATATTTAGAATACTTAACAATTTATGAGCTGGAAGTCGGTGAAAATCCGACACTGTGCCGCAACTGTAAATTCACTGCAATGTGGATGAGTCAGATACAGCGTATAAGTAAAATTCTCCCGAGCAGGAGGTAACACTAGTCTTTTTGAGAGTCATTCTGCCCCGGGAAATTGGGGCAGTTTTAATGTCGAGTGAAGTAATAATACAGGGTTTTGTAGAACAGAGGGGCGAACAGCTTGCCTTTGAGCATGCCCTGAGCGACGTCGATCACTTTAACCGACTTAGAAACTTTGACGGTTCACACGACCAAGCGACGATTGATGGAATATATATTAATAAAATAGCAGGCGTCAAAGAGACTTCTATGCCTCATGCCGTCTCCACGATTCATCAAGAATATATAGGTGGTCAGTATATGTGGCTCGACCAAACCCCTGAGCAAGTGGCCGAGAGTGGCTACACATACCATCGGGCGGAGGCGGCTCTACTAAGAGTTGATGCGGAAAGAGAAGAGGCTCTTGACGTTTCTAAGAACCTAAGACCCGGATTTACTAAGGTATTTCTTTCGCCAAAAATGAGCCGCGCCGACGCTCCATATAAGGTTGCCAAAAGCGAACACCTAGCGGATGAAGACATGGTCCGTACTCACACAATGAATGTGAATGAGAACGGTGAGGTGGTAGGTAAATATATGCAGTCAGCTTCGATCCGGGAAATTCCATTGCATGTATGGGTTCGGATGCTAAGAGATCCTAACAATATTTTTGGTAAGTCCGTAGAGATAGACAACGAGGAGTCCGCTCTCTCTGTTATGAAAACACATGCAGTGCTGGAAGTAGCCGAGGAAGATTTGCCCGAAGGGGTCCTAAGCATACTCGAAGCCGCACTGCCATATATGGATTACGAGACCCGTGAGCAGGCAGAAAACCAACTAGCATTACTTCGCTGTAACCAGGCTGAGCTGCACGAAAAGGCTGAATTTAAAGCTGCCCAGTGGTTGGCATTCGATATAGATCTCGCCGATAGTCTATACAGTGGATATGCTAACGAGGACATTATTAAGTTTATTGATCAGCTATCAGAGCAATGGAATGATGATTTCCTAGCTATCTTAGAATCTCAAAGAGAGCCCAACGGCCAAATTAGGATGTCGAGAGCGCTGGCAACGGAGTTAGAGCTAGCACGTTGCAACACGCTTTGGATAGGGGCGGCAGTCAGTTCTGGAAACCAAACAGTAATTAAGGAATTAGTGGCTAAAGTTGGTAAAAGAAATGCTCAGGAAATACTTGAGAATGAAATA
>CAJCIR010000042.1 GCA_903970425.1 Chlamydiota bacterium
GTATAACCCTGTGGGAGAACTACCCCCAACACCAGACGGTTATAGGCGTATTGTTGAACTTTATGAGAATCGAATCGAGCAGCATGCGCAAGAGCAATGGTCATCGGGTCTTCGTAAAGAGGTACTAGATGGTATACAGCAATTACCCCGCTTTTCTCAGATGGTTATGCTCGATAGTATAGCCCCGATAACAGCTGCCTAGCTCATCAAAATAATACCGTATAACTATATTGACAAATAAGCATAAGTACTATATAATGTTGTTCATGAGTAAACAAACCAAACGACACAACCCAATAAATCGACCAGTCTCTCCAGAAGTAGAGAGCTTGCTGTCACCATCTGCTCAAAACCTTTTGAGCCTTAAAGAGCAAGACAGAAAGGTTATACCAGTCGAAGACCGTCAAGATGCCGTAAAGAAAATTGCTACTTGGCTTACAGCTGCCGAGAGTCTCCCTGATGTAGGCGAAGTCGTCTCATTGAAGTTCGATGACGGCGGTACCTGGGATGTAAGAGTTAGTGGTTGGGATAAAGACTACGTTAGTATCGAGATCCCCAGCGCGACAGCACCAGAAGGACATGTACCTGGAAACATGGACATGGGATCATTTGTTAACCTTGTACACGAACCACACAATCCTCAAGACCCATCACAGTCTTAGTTATTGAGGACGTATCGTAAGAGCCCTGTGTTTGGATAGAGCCTAGTTAGGCGTACCTTTACTTTTAGCTAGCTACCGAATGTGAATACGTTTAGGTCTACTCCGTTAGGGACATTTAGCTGAAGCGTATTTCCGGTCTCGAACTTCGGGAAAGATACAAGCCGGTAAAGTTTATTAGTACCAAAAATAACCTGACTATTCTTATTAACATCTGGGCCGGCGTCGCCTGTCTGTTGTACTGGCTTGCCGTTAAGCATAACGCTAATTGGTTGTGATGGGGCCGACCCACCGACTAAGTAAACGTCTCTAGCCGCTACCTTGATATTAAGGACGCTGTTGCCACGTGCCACTATTTGTTGTGAATCAACCTCCCAAGTTCCTCCAAGTGACCAATCGTTAAGACCTAAAGCGTTTGATAGATTGAAAGTATTAGTTGGTTGAGCAGCCAGGGCGGGCGTACCGCTATAGTCACTGGCTCTTTGATCTCCTAAATAGGTCTCAGGTGTTTGGGCAGCTGTAACTGGGACATAATTGCTACTAACGGTGCTCTTAACCCCTCCCAAATTCGCACCATCATCTGTCAATAATTGTCGTATTGCTTGTTCCTCCTGCATATATTCTCCCTCTCCAGAATGAACTCTGACTATCTGGCCTTGGGCGTTAATCAGATAACTGGTTGGCCAGGACTGATTGTTGTATGCGTCCCAGGTTGAGTAGTTATTATCTAGGCCGACAGGATAGGTGATATGTTGAGCTTTTACGGCAGTCTGCACATTAGATAAGACTTTTTCGAAGGAGAACTCCGGTGCGTGTAACCCAACAACTTCAAATCCGTAACTCTTATATGCGTTATACCAGCCTTCTAGGTATGGATTATTTCTTATGCAGTTTATGCAGCTATATGTCCAGAAATCCACCAATACAACCTTGTCCTTTAGTGTAGATAAGTCTACTGGCCCGCCATTTATCCAGCCTTGGATACCAGTAAATTGAGGAGCTGTATAGGCCTTAATATTAAATAGTCCGTTGTTGTCTATGGCGTTTTTGGTTTTTGGTAAAAACTCTGAGCTAATGCCATCGAAATTAAAGGGGGTATGTTCTGATATATAGGTTTGAAGTTTCTGAGAACCACCGGTAATAACTAGGATACCGACTAAGATAAAGATAATACCGATTGTTCTTTGAAACCAACCCTTAGGGTTGGAGGCGAATTTTAATTTACCTATGAACCTTTGCCCATAATAGCCAATCAGAAGCAGTAATAGACTAAGTCCTAAAACGTAGGAGATTATATAGCCGAAGGCTTTGGCAAAATCCACTGGTAATACTGACGCCAATATATAGGCATACACTGGACTACAACTGGAGAAAACTGGTCCTAGAACTGCTCCGGTTAAAACAGGCCCGATTATGCTGCTCTTGTTCTGATAACTCTTACCCAGAGCGTTTTGAGTCTTACTTTCTATACCAACTTTGGCGATAATCTTTGCATAAAATAGCGGGAATAAAGTCAGGACTCCTAATGCTATTATTATTCCACCCGAGAAATAAGTAATGGCCTGTGGCGGTACATTTATAAAAAGAGTTGTTGCCTTAAGAAGAAGGGTGAAAATAACGAGGGAAACGGCTAGCGATCCAGCGATCAATAGAGGACGTCTTTTGTCTTTGGTGTTTCCGCTAACTGATCCTCCTATGATTATCGGGAGCAGTGGGAGAACACACGGTGCAAGAACTGTCAGTAAGCCTGCAATAAAAGCTCCGAATAACAGGAACATATTTCCACCTCTCTTATTAAGTTACTTAACCTAGTTCCTCCCCCAAGGTACAGTTAACTTGGAGGAGGGGTTTCGTAGATATATTGACTAATTATCTACGGCATTAAAACGGAATTTATAACAAACGTAACTCCGTTACTAGATATGACATCTGGGGTCTGTATGGTAACTAGATTGCCTTCGGCATCTTTTAGTTCTAGTTGGTTGTTAACCATTACGGGTGTAATGACACCACCTTCTACAGATGTAAGTGTTTGTCCTTTCTCAGCCATAGCACTCAGAGCTGCGCTGGTGTAGGTCCCGCTCACTACATGGTAAGTTAAGATATTTACCAGTTCAGCTTTGTTAGCAGGTTGCAGTAGAGAGCTCAAGGTTGCCGAAGGTAGCTTCGCAAAAGCGCTGTTATTAGGAGCAAAGACAGTAAACGGACCAGGTCCCTCTAAGGTATTTACTAACCCTGCAGCCTCAACAGCTTTAACTAATGTTGTGACATTATTAGCGTCTAAAGCGTTAGCTACTATATTCTTACTATCGACCATTTTCGCACCGCCAACAGTTACTCCGTCAGTGGAAGACGAAACTGTGCTTGATGCTGAGCTAGTTGTTGATTTGGCGTGGCTATGACCAATAGGGTAGCCGATTATAAGACCGGCTATCAGCCCTACAATTAATGCTGGTATGATGCTTTTTCCTTTACCGTTGTTCATGAGTTCTTTCTCCTTATATTGATTGATATACTTAACTTTACTAAGTTAATAATAGCATGTTACAATTACTATATGTCTAAGTCAACAAATTTTACGGAAAACTTTAATTTAGGAAGTATTAGCACCTATCAAGCTGGTGTGGTGCAATCACAGGCCCACCGGATTCTTAAAAAAGAGGTTTCCAATTTTCTTAAACCTTATGGACTTACCATGATGGAGTGGTTTGCGCTAGGTTTGATTAAGGACTCCAGCACGGCTGGTATTCGACTTACCCAGCTCTCCGGCCAGTTGCAGACGACCCTGCCATACACGACCAACTTAATAAATAATCTTATGAACAAAGGATTTATTGTCAGGGGTTCGGATAAAGACGATAGTCGAGCTAAGCCTCTCCAGCTAGCCCCAGGCATAGATAAAAAATGTAACGGCATCGAGACTGATTTAAGAGAAAAGATGCGACAACTAATTTATGCTGATATTTCTCCAAAAGATCTGAGCATCTATGTCAAAGTTCTATACCAAATCGCTAATAGCGATAGTGAAAATTAACTAAGGAGAGAAATAACGATATGAAAGTTACTATTTACTCTACATCAATCTGTGCAGCCTGCGAGACACTAACTCGTTGGCTAGAAAAAAGTAACATCGCCTTTAATAAGCGTATCACCGATACTGATCCAAAGATTATGGAGGAGTTTATGAGTGTTAATGATGGAATGATTGGTGTACCATTTACCATAATCACCAAAGATGATGGATCTCTAGAAAAAATAAGTGGTTTTGACCAAAAAAAATTCAAGGCTGCCCTGAATATATAGCACGCCCTAGCCAGGATTCACCCCGCTACAATAACTACTAAAGGTGGGTTGAGCTACTTTAACGCCATTTAATAGTTCGCAGTAGAAGGCCTCTCCCATATTGCTGGGCGCACCGGTTGTAAAACTAGTAATCAGGTTCGGATCACATCCAAAGCTGGTCCAGGCCCAACCCACATAGCCAATATCGACATTACCCGCAGCATTCTGAGCATCAATAGACTGAATAAAAGGAGCTAAACTGGTACTAGAAGAGTTATTGCTAGTACAAGTGAAATCGCCTAATTCATCGACTACTACTGGTGTCGTAGCGGCCACAGTAGTTATCTGGTTATTGCTCAGAGCGCCAGAAGATGTTGTCGGGCAGGCAGTAGTGATACTCGTAGTGGCACTACAGGGTGAGTTATTCTCAGGGTAGTAGATATGTACCGACATAGCTAGTTCGTTGTCGGGATCAATAGATTTGCCACCAGGGAAGTAGTTAGCCAACCAGTTGTCTACGTCTCCAGCAAAGTCTGGACCACCGGCCAGTAATGGGGCTGTTTTGTTGTAGCCACGGATATCATTGATCATCTGAGTCATACCTTCTCCGGCGTAGGTAGTTGTCGGGACCGTACTACCATATTTACTAGCATCCACGTTCGTATAGTCTGGAACCGTGCAGCCACTTAAGGTACA
>CAJCIR010000043.1 GCA_903970425.1 Chlamydiota bacterium
ACGTTGCAAATTGCCAAGAATCCCAACTACATCCCAGCCTGCAACCTTAACCCGGTTATAAGCTGCGGTAGTGTTATAAATACTGCTGGTGATAAAATATTTGGCCTACCTTATCCATACTATGGAATAGCTGCGTTTGGAGTACTGTTAACCATCGGTATTGGTATGCTGGCCGGTGCTCGCTATAAAAGATGGTTTTGGCAAGTATATCAGGTAGTAGTAACACTAGGTACTATCGGAGCCTACATTTTATTGTTCAAGAGCGTATACAAAATACACGCCCTTTGTCCGTTTTGTCTATCGGTAGACGTAGTCACTACAACTGTGTTTTGGTATTCACTGCTATACAACATAGATAACGGCAACATTAAACTTGGCCGTTTCAAGTCAAATCCTGTCTACAAGTGGAAACGCTCTCATCACCTGGATATACTCATACTTTGGTTCATTATTATTATCGCCATAGTAATAAAACATTTCTGGTACTACTACGGTAAACACTTTTTCTAAAAACTATTCGTAGCGCAACGCGTCAATTGGATCTTTACGAGCTGCCTGAAAAGCGGGTAATGCTCCAAACACTATACCGACTAGCAACGATACACCCGTTGCAATAACTATAATCTGCCAAGTAATAACTGGCTCTAAGCTAGTCGTTACCCTAAGTACATAGTCGACGATTAGTGAGAAGATGACTCCGATAATGCCACCGGTAATACTCATGACCATGGCTTCGATCACAAACTGATCGAGGATCTGACGATTAGTTGCACCAATCGCTTTTCTAATACCAATTTCGCGGGTTCTATCAGTTACCGACACAAGGGTAACATTCATGATCCCCACACCACCAACCAGTAGGGAAATGCCGGCGATAACTGAGATTAGGACGGTCAGAGAATTGAGCACACTGCTAGTAACCGCCAGGCTTTGGTTTTGCTTTAGAACTGAGAAATCTTGCTGACCACCATGGGAGTTTAGTAGATTTTTGTTAAGAGCAGCTGCCACAGTATCAACTTGTTTGAGATTGTTAGGCTTTACTAATATCTCATCAATCGGAGCAGCATTATTAGTAATCTGTTCGGATACTTGGTAGGGAATAAAGATGGCTTGATTAAAGTTTGCATTGAGTGATAGTGGTGCCGTATCAAACTGATTAAAAATACCCAAGACTATAAACTGCTGCCCATGAAAGCTAAACTGATGACCGAGCGGAATATCCTCATCGAACAAACTCAGAGCCGCCTGTTGACCAATAACGGCTACATTCGTAGTGTCGTTGGTGCTATCAAAAAATGAACCGTAGGCGATGGATTGATTGAGTGCTGCCGGGAGTTGGTCACCAGCTCCGATAACGAGCGCTGAGGCTGATGGTTGCCCATCAACAGTTATTTGGCCGCTTACTGTAGTTAGCGGCACTGAATCTTTAACGCCATATGTCGAGGAAACAGTCTGAACATCACCCTGGGTTAGGGTACTAACATTACCAAACGGTGAGAGTAAATTAAGGCCAGTAACAATTCCAGCGCCGTTTTTATCAAGTAGTTGTCCTGGGCGAATCGTAATCAAGTTTTTTCCTAGCTCATTAATCTGGCCAGAAACCTGTTGTTTAACTCCTTGAGAGATATCAACAATCGAGACTACAGCAACTATACCAATAACAATGCCTAGTACTGTTAGAAAGCTACGGCCTTTACTAGCTCGTATGGCTCTAATAGCCAGGTTAATGTCATGGCGATGGGGAAGCGTCATACCTTTACTCGTTTCTTGGCTCTTGCGTGACTATTTTTGCGGGATGATTTCTTGTGTTTCTTGGTCTTGGGCCTAGCATGTTCTCTGGGACCAGGAACGGCGTGCATCAGTGCTGATACCCCGGCCAAATCATCTTCCTCAGAAGTGGTGGGAATAGTGTACATAACTTTACGGGCAGTTTTAGCCACCTCGCCAAGATCGGTGTGCTCGTCACTTATTATGTCTCCGTCGTGCATATAGACTACTCTTGTGGCATAGCGGGTTAACTCAGGATTATGAGTAACTAACAGCACGGTTGTGCCAGTGCGGTGAATCTCGGCAAATAACTCCATAACCAGACGACTAGCTGCACTGTCTAGGTTTCCGGTAGGTTCATCAGCAATAATAATTTTCGGGTTATTAACCAGAGCACGAGCAATTGCAGCACTCTGGGTCTGGCCACTACTTAGCTGCTTGGGATAATAGTATTCGCGTTCCTGCATTCCAACCCGTTCTAGGATGCGTTCGGCCATCTTCAGACGCTTGTTAAGGCTCACGCCTTTGTAGGCTAGGGGAAGCGCAACGTTTTCAAGTACGGTGAGTCTAGGCAGTAGATTAAAAGATTGGAACACAAATCCTATAGTGTCACGACGGGCTTTGGCTCGACGCCTGGGTCGCAGGCGGTCAACTGAACGGCCATTAAGTAAATAGTTTCCGTGTGTCGGTCGATCTAGTAGCCCAATAATATTCATAAGAGTAGATTTGCCCGAACCACTCGGGCCCATTACCGCAATAAACTCTCCTTCTTCAATAGAAAGGTTGACTTCGTCCAACGCCACGGTAGTGGCGTCGCCGAAGCCGTACAGTTTACTGACGTCTCGGAGTTCTATTATTGGCATGATGTCTCCTAAGTTTAACCCTGTTTTTCCACAAGTTGCAAGGTGTTTTTGTTATCGTTTTTGGTTATACTGATTTTATCCTCAGTTTTCCACCGTCTGTGGAGAGATGCAAGAGCGGTTTAATTGGCACGCTTGGAAAGCGTGTGTGCGAGCAATCGTACCAAGGGTTCGAATCCCTTTCTCTCCGCCATAAGTGATCTGAGATTTGGTTTCTAAATCTATATCTGACTAACGAAGATGTTGATCATTTTTGATTTGATCGGTACTCATAACCAATTCTACGGATAAGATTAATCATCTGCTTAAATAAATTGGGGGGCCGATTCTAAGAAGCCGAAGCTCTGTATGATTCTAAAGGCAAGTCTAGTCTTTGGTTACTCTAGATACGTCAAAGTTTCTTATAACCTCAACTCCGAGTAGCCCAGCAGATCTGCCCATAACAACCCTTGCTGGGGCAGCAACCCTAGTCGGCGGGTCATCTTCATTAGACCCAGAAACAGTTTTGGGGTCCCAAACGGTCGGGCTCATTCCAAGAGCTTCAGTTAGGTTTATCATTGTGGTGTCAGCTGCATCCTCCAATTGAACGTAAGACGCAGTACCGAGTCTCTGATCACGCTCCCGAACCGAAAAGTAGGTAGCAGCTAGATTTATGCCACCAACCACGACAATTCCTTCTTCAGCATCTATGGAAGTCTGGGCATTAGGGTGGGTAAATGCTTCCGTGATCTTGATATGTTTTTTCCCACCTAGCTTGGGGGTCCACGGTGGAGCAATCATTTTTGCTTTAGCTACTGCTAGCCAGGCAGGTTTTGGCCAACCCTTAGGCCCTGAGGTATTCAAAACAACGTGCTCGGCACCGATTACTAGACCATTGCGATCAAAAGTAACTGCAAGCGTGGGGTCTTCGAATATCTGTTCCTCATGCCAACCGTCTTTTCCTGCTTGGTGAGCTGGATTAACACGTCTATCCATGTATGTTTCTAGATCGCCTAGTCTTACCAAACCAGGGACTCTAGGCCACTGCTCTTTGGGGAGATCAGCTTTTATAGATTCAAGGTGCACCAACTGTACGTCATGGAATACGTCTTCTGGAACAGCTGCAGCATCATAGATTACTGTGAATATCCCATCCATGTTATTGAGGTTGGCAACGTAATCGACTTCAGACATCAAAAAAGACTCCCTTATTTGGGAATTATTGTAACATATTTTTAGTTATTTACGAATTCCTAAAGAGGGTGGACGCATGTCCACTTTTGTGGTATTACTCAAGCATTATGTCGGGCTCTGAGTCAGTTCCTGGGTTCTTGCCGGTCGTCGATCCTTTCATGATAATGAAAGAAACTGATCCGTCTGTTATCGATGCCCAGATCGCAGCTGGTGTTGAAGCTCAGGGTGAGCGAGGAGCTTTTGGATTTTTGAATAATTTTGAAGCGAACCTTCCTGGTGGAATGTACCGATCATGGGCTGAACCACAAATGGATAGCACTCCAAAAGACCCTACTGAGAGTTTGGAAGCTGAATACTTTAGCGAGCGTATTAAGCATTCGACCTGGAGACAATTCTTCGAAGACATCGACCAAGCAACCGTGCAGTCAGGAGTAGACCCCGTAGAATTAGCACGGCTAATTGAACTTAGTAAAGTTAAAGACTACCACGGAGAAGCACAACGAGAACTAGCAACCTTTGCGCTACCCATCTACCGACAGCTAAGGATTATGGGTTATGCCCACTACGATCTAGTGCATTAAAATAGTTTATAGCTTTCTCACCTGGTGTGTCTGCCGTTTAGCCATCTGGACAAAAATCATGTATTATCGAACTATATTAATATTGGGGTCAAATTCAGTTACCGCCCCTATAATAGTGAGTAAATCATGAAACTAGTAATAATGATACCTTGTCTAAACGAGGAGACCACACTCCCGTTGGTTCTAAGCACCATACCTAGCTCTATTAAGGGCATAGACAGTGTTGAGGTGCTTATTATAGATGACGGATGCACCGACAAGACCGTGGAAGTTGCTAAGAATCTAGGTGTTAAAGAATTTGTTCACCACTCCACTACTAGGGGACTGGCACATTCCTTGCGTGACGGCATTCAGCGAGCTCTGGAACTCGGAGCAGATATATTGGTCCTAACTGACGGGGATAACCAATATCCACAGGAGCGTATTCCAGACCTTATTAAACCAATTCTGGACGGCAAAGCCGACACCGTTATCGGCGATAGGCAAGTACAGACCATTGAACACTTTACGGCTACTAAAAAACTTCTTCAGAAGTACGGAACTAAAGTTATGAATCTAGCGGCCGGCACTGACATACCCGATGGCACTAGTGGATTTCGGGCCTATTCTAAAGAGGCTGCCATAAAACTAAACCTAATTGGTAGGTTTAACTTTGCTGCTGAGACAACTATCCAAGCCGCTAACAAAAGACTGGCAATAACTAGTATTCCCATCAAAACCAACCCCAAGACCCGCGAATCTCGGCTTTTTAAGTCATCAGGTGAACACGTTAGGAAGACCACAATCGCGATGCTCAATAGCTTTACTATGTATCGACCATACACCGTATTTCTAACGATTAGTGCAATCCTATTTGTCCTTGGGATAATACCTTTTGTTCACTACCTTTACTTGGTACTGACGGTAAAGAACCCTAATGGACCACACCACCTTCAGTCTTTAATAATTGGTACAGTGCTGCTTAACGCTGCCTTTACGTCTTTGACTCTGGGGATTATCGCTAACCTTATTCGCATCAACCGCTCACTAATTGAGGACGTTCTAGAAGTCCAAAAGCGTGATCAGTTCAAGAAGAAAGACTAGTTAAAGAACCAAGAAGTGGTTGTATAAGTCTTTTTACCGTTTACAATAACTGGGTTAACTATTTTGCGTGCAGTATTATTTACCTTTTTAACAGCGCTGTTCTGTATATCCCAGCTGTCGTCGCTACGAGAAATGAAGGTAAGGAAACCGCCTCCTTGTAAGAACAATACAATTACTCCGGCGACTAATAAGTATTTGAGGCTCGGAAGATTGCGCAGGGCCACGCTTAGACCCTTAGCTGCTATAGCTGCTAGAAACAGTATTACCGGCAATAGATATCTTCCATTCATGTTTTCCAGAACATCGGTGTAGTGATAGCTAGCATAGCCTTGGCTGAATAAAGCAGCGATGTAGATAGTACTAACTAGTAGCAGCATGACCAGATAGATATTATTGTGAAAGATCTTGCGCCACCATTTAATTACCACGAATACCGCTATGGCCAACAGTGCTATCGCCGCGGCGGCTGGCAAGGGTAGCGGAGGGTAATTAGTAAAGTCGCTACTGGGTCCGTTAACTGCAAAGAATAATCTGTACCACATCCAATA
>CAJCIR010000044.1 GCA_903970425.1 Chlamydiota bacterium
GGACAGAACGCTCAGACACAGCAAACCGTTGATCAACTTCAGCAACAAGCCAGTAGCTACCAAGCCGCTATTAACCAGCTGGACTCCCAGATTGCCAGCATCCAACAAAACATTACGACTAATCAGAACGAACAGGTCTCATTACAGAATCAAATCCAAGCTGATAATGACCAAATAGCACAGGAAAAGGTCTATCTTGGTGACGACATTAAAGCGATGTACGCTGATGGCCAGTTGACAACAATTGAAATGTTAGCTACCAGTAAAAACCTGAGTTCTTTTGTGGATCAACAGGCCTATCAACAGGCCGTGCAAGGCAAAATTCAATCTACACTCTCAACGATTAACAGTCTTGAGGCACAACAAAAAACTCAACAAGCCCAAGTAGCTCAACTTATTCAGGGCTTACAAGGACAGAACGCTCAGCTATCATCCGACCAATCTCAACAAGCTCAGTTACTTTCTCTAAACCAATCTCAACAAGCCTCATATAATCAACAACTTCAGACTAACAATGCTCAAATTGCTCAACTTGAGACTGAAGAAATTGCTGCTAACCAATCAGGTGTAACTAAGACGATCGTACAGGGAACTGCTTGTGGAACCCCGGCTGGTAGTCCTTATTCCAACACTTATCCGTCTTATCTATGCGATGCTCCACAAGATTCGATTGTTGATCAGTGGAACATGCTTAACCGCGAGTGTGTATCATACACAGCTTGGATGGCAGCCAATAGAAGTAGCATAGCCAACACCTTACTACAGGCTCATAACTTTGGTAACGCCACAAACTGGCCATCTAACGCTTTGAAATATGGGGCTCAATATGGGGTGACCGTTAGTAACACTCCCGCAGCTGGTGATATAGCAATTCGTTTAGCAGTACCTGGTGAAACCATAGACGGCGAAACCGACGTCGGCCATGCCATGTACGTACAGGCAGTAAATGGCGATGGGACCATAACAGTTAGTCAGTATAACGAACAGTTAAATGGTGAGTTCTCCGTACAGGATCGAAGTGCTTCCGGGCTTGAATATATATATTTCCCACCTAATTAATGTAGAATAGTAACTTAAATTAAGTGGGGTTTTGCGGGTCTTGAAAAAGAAAGATAACAAGAGGTCTTTTGAGTTAACTCAACGTATGATCATTAAGATCGCCGTTGCTATCGTTGTCCTCTTAGGCGTCTTCTTACTCGGTGACCGCGTTGGTAATGGAGAAATCAGGATTGGCGGGTTCTCCACTCAGAATAAAAGTTTGCCATCTTCTTTGGACTACGCTTCAGTCAACCAGGACTATGACTTACTCAAGGATAATTACGACGGTAAATTGACCGAGACTCAACTCCTTGACGGTATAAAAAACGGGATGACTGAGGCCACTAACGACCCCTATACCGAGTACTTTAACCCGTCTCAAGCAGCAGCACTCAACAATGATTTAAGTGAGACTTTTAGCGGAATTGGAGCCCAGCTTGGGCAAAACACTCAAGGAGACATAATTATCGTTGCTCCTATTGCCGGTTATCCCGCAGCTAAGGCTGGCCTAAAAGACCAAGACGTAATCACTAGCATCAACGGCAAGAATACAGCCGGTATGACGATCGACGCGGCCGTGGACGACATTCGTGGTCCGGTCGGCACCAAAGTGACTCTAGCGGTACTAAGAAACGGGACACAGCAGCTCAGCTTTACCATAACCAGAAGTAACATAACCACTCCTAGCGTTACCACTTCCATCTTAAGTGGCAACATTGGTTACATGGACATAAGTCAGTTCACCAGCGACACGGCAACATTAGCTCAACAAGGTGCTCAAACATTTACCAAGGACCATGTCAAAGGGGTGATTTTAGATCTTCGCGATAATCCTGGGGGTCTCGTCGATGCTGCCATTAGCGTCTCTAGTCTATGGATACCAGAGGGGCAGACTATACTTCAAGAAAAGAGAGGCAGTACAGTTATCGAAACGTATACGGCAACTGGCGGCAATATACTAACCGGTATCCCGACGGTCGTGCTAGTTAACGGCGGAAGCGCCAGTGCCAGTGAGATTACTGCTGGAGCACT
Source organism: Chlamydiota bacterium (assembly GCA_903970425.1). GTDB lineage: Bacteria > Patescibacteriota > Saccharimonadia > Saccharimonadales > UBA4665 > CAJCIR01. Next base: position 2,071 of record CAJCIR010000044.1, read on the forward strand.
ACATGATAACAAGCAAGCAGAGCTTATCGGAACTAAGACATACGGCAAGGGAGTGGTTCAACAAATATTTAATCTAGATAATGGTGGCGAACTTAAAGTAACTATAGCTAGTTGGTATCGCCCTGACGGACAAAACATCAACAAAAAAGGTATAACACCTGATGAAGTCGTAAATATGGCTAGCAACAGCCCCACTGATACCCAACAAGCGGTGGCCGTAAACTGGATCAATCAGCATAAGTAGATTCTTGGGTGTGACCATTTTAACTTGCTCTAGAGACGTTCATGAGGTAGTATCATTACGAGAATAAAGAGGTAGCGTCTGGTGGCCAAAGTAGCGACTAAGTATATATTTGTTACAGGAGGAGTGTTATCCGGACTAGGAAAAGGAATAACAGCCGCCTCTATTGGAAACCTCTTAAAAGCCCGCGGGCTCAGCGTAAATATTCAAAAGTGTGATCCCTATCTTAACATTGACGCGGGCACGCTTAATCCCCGCGAACACGGTGAATGTTTTGTGACCAAAGATGGAGCCGAAACTGATCTAGACCTCGGTCACTACGAGCGTTTCTTGGACGAAGAATTAACTCAGAGCAGCAGTCTTATGAGTGGGCGAGTGCTGCTGAAAGTTATCCAAGATGAACGAGACGGTCGTAGTGACGGCCACACAGTACAGATTATTCCGCATGTTACTAAGGCTATCGCTGACTACATAACCAAGGCAGGCGAAGGCTTTGACGTTCATATCGTCGAAATCGGCGGTACGGTTGGTGACTACGAGTCACTTAGCTTTATAGAAGCCATTCGTGAACTGGGTGTTAACGTAGGCAGGGAAAATTGCGCCTACATTCATCTCGTTTACTTGCCGTTTTTGGGAGCTAGCCAGGAGCTGAAGACTAAACCGGCTCAAAACTCGGTTCGTGATCTTAGAAGTTTAGGCATAACCCCAGATGTACTAGTGGTACGTAGCGAGCAGCCGGCTACTAAGGCTATTCAAAAGAAACTGAGCCAATTTTGTGGTTTACCAGAGGACGCGGTGGTTTTGGTACCTAACGAACCGACTATATACCAAGTTCCCTTAACTATCGAAAAGACTGGCTTGGTTGAAGTGCTAACAAAGAAGCTTGAACTAGATGGTAAGAAGCCAGACTTAAAAGCCTGGGAAGAAGTCGTAGCTAGGGCGACGGCTGACTACAAACAACACGTCACCGTTGGGGTAGTCGCAAAGTATCTGGATAACACCGATACCTATATGTCTGTTTTTGAAGCATTACGCGCCGCAGCTTGGACCAATGAATGCCAGCTAGATATTAAGTGGATTAGTGCCGAGGAAATTGAGAAACACGATAACGCTGCTGAGCTTCTCTCAGGTGTTGATGGCATAGTTGTACCTGGTGGTTTTGGCAGTAGGGGCGTTGAGGGCAAGATAAAGGCCGCTCAGTACGCACTGAGTCAGAATCTTCCTTACTTGGGTCTATGCTTAGGGCTACAGGTTGCTGTGATCGCTGCCGCACGTAACGCCGGACTGAAAAACGCCAATTCTTATGAGATAGATCCCAATGCCAAAGACATTGTGATCGATACCATGGCCGACCAAAGGGGAAAAGAGCACACTGGCGGCACCATGCGACTAGGTAATTATCCTTGCGTGATAGCTCCTGCCAGTTTAGCGGCTAAGGTTTATGGTAAAACTGATATTGTGGAACGCCATCGCCATCGCTATGAGTGCGTAAACTCATATCGTGACATGTACGAATCCTGGGGCATTAAAGCGACTGGACTATCGCCCGACGGCAATCTAGTAGAGATGATCGAGGGCATAGATCACCCATTCTTACTGGCCAGCCAATTTCACCCGGAATTCACCTCTAGGCCAAATCGTGCTCAACCGATGTTCTCTAGCTTTGTGGCGAGTTTATTGCAAAAGGCTAATAAGTAATGTAGCTTAGGCAGTATGGAAGCATCAACACCAACATCCGACAATTCATCCACGTCGCAGCCAACGGACAAGGAATTATCTAAGAAAATATTGATAGTTGAGGATGATGACGCGCTGGCCGGA
>CAJCIR010000045.1 GCA_903970425.1 Chlamydiota bacterium
ACCTGGTCAGCTCGGTGCGATGCTGATCGACGGTCACGTTTCGAGTTGGACTACCAACGGAGTCTTTTATGGCATAAAGAACCTCGTTGCCGGCGACATGATTCAAGTGGAGAGAGGCGATAATACCATGTATACATACAAAGTAATAAAAAGTGAGATATATAGCTCTAACAATGTTGACATGAGTGCGGCGCTATCACCTATCACGCCGGGTTTACCAGGGCTCAACCTCATAACCTGCACTGGCAATGTAACTGCTGGAACAAATGAGTTTAATGAGCGAGTCGTGGTTTTTGCACAACAAGTTTAAGTGTAAATTTCTAGCCTTCGGCCACACAAAATTGCAATATAGCAAGAATACTTTTTATAATAAGTAAAGCATTTTAAGGATTTTTATGAACCCCCAAGGCCATGAAGCCCTACAGCAAGCCCTCGAATGGAATTTTATTATTGAACCTAGTCCAGCTCCTGGACAAGACGTTAGATTTGTACATTTTGAGGTTCATCCAGGCTCAGTACCCGAGCCAAACTCAGCAGCATATGCATGGATGTAACTAGAGCCCTAAATCGAATAACAGGAGCAGGTCTTGTGGAATACCACAATGAACACGACAGTGCTTCTGTAGACACGCTCTCCTTTAGAGTACTTGATATCGATATGGGCATCGTTCATTTAGAAGACATTAACTCGGCGAATTATTAATTCGTGTTGCCCCACGTCCCTATGTTTGAATTTATCAGCAAACTCAAGTTAGTATAAGTTTACGTGGTCTTTCTGCCAGGTTTTGATAAGATGAGGCTATGAGAAAAATTGTTGTCTTAAGTTTCATTTCGCTTGATGGTATTATGCAAGCCCCGGGGGGACCGGAAGAAGACACCTCAGATGGCTTTAAATATGGCGGCTGGACCGCTCCGTATTCTGACAGGTTTTCTGGCAAGTTTATGATTGAACAAATGAGTATGCCTTTTGATTTATTACTTGGTAGAAAAACCAATGATATTTTCACAGCCTTTTGGCCCAAACAAGATGAGAAAATCAACATAATTGCTTCTAAGTTCAATAAAGCCCAAAAGTACGTCGTTTCCCATAAAGACATAGAACTAAGTTGGAAGAACTCCGTCTTGATAAAAGATGATGTGGTTACACAAATAAAGGAGCTAAAACAACAAGATGGGCCGATGCTGCAGGTTCATGGCAGTGGTAATCTTATACAAACACTACTAAAGAACGATTTGGTGGATGAGATGTGGCTAAAAATATTTCCTGTGACCCTCGGCAGCGGTAAGCGTTTATTTGGTGAAGGCACCGTCCCTGCAGCATTTGAACTGCTTAAAGCTGAGACCACACCAAGCGGCGTTATTTTTGCTTCATACCAACGATCAGGTGACGTTAAGACTGGCTCGCTTGCATAAGGAGACCTAATTGCTTATCCTTAATACAAATAATGAATAAAAGGTTAAAAATATGAAAAATCGAAGTCCTATAAAGGTTTTCTTACTAGGTGTTGTAACTATTGGTATCTACTCATGGTATTGGGCTGTGAAGACAAAAGGAGAAATGAACAAACTTGGCGAGACGGTTCCTACAGCCTGGATCTGGCTAATACCTATAGTGGGTAGTGTTTGGTGGTACTGGAAATACTCCGAGGGAGTTGAGCATGTAACCCATGAGAAGATTAGCGGAATCCTAGCCTTCGTTGTTCTTTATCTTCTTGGAGGCATTGGGCAGGCAATAATCCAAGACTCTTTCAATAAAATTGAAGCTTCCCCGGCAGCAGCCCCCGCTGGTTCCACACCTGCTCAGCCAACAGCTACCCCGACACCAAGTCAACCTACAGTCGCTGTAGCACCAGTCAGTACCCCACAGCCACCGAGTCCGCCAGTACAAAACCAACAACCTCCTACTAATACACCCCCCGGGCCGACTGTTGTTACAGGTTGATAGAGCTGATAATTTAAATATCCTAAGATATTTTTTCTCCGAAGAGGATTTTATACTGGTCTTTGATACTATAGAAATATGAAGTTGAGCGGTAAAACGGTAGTAGTTACTGGTGGTTCAAAAGGTATTGGCAGAGCCATTGTAGAGGCATGGCTAAGCAGGGTGCTAACAATTGATAGCGGTATAAGCCTAAAGCTTCTGGGTTAGGAGTATCTATGGTTATCCCGACTAAAAAACTGAAAAGTGGTTTTGAACTCCCAGTATATGGACTCGGTCTTTGGGAGATGGGTGGACGCTGGGAGGCAGACGAGACTAAAGACAGCACCGAAATTGCAGCTATCCAAGCAGCTATTGAAGCAGGGGTTACGCACTTTGATGCTGCGGAGAGTTATGGTAATGGACACGCTGAAGAGCTGCTCGGTAGGGCAATCAAAGGCTATAACCGCAGCAAGTTGATAATTGTCACGAAAGTATCGGCGCCCAATCAGTCATACGACGGCTTACGCCGATCATTTGAAGCTAGCTTGAAGCGTCTTAACACTGACTATGTAGATATGTATCTGCTTCACCGCTACCCAGAAAGTGGGATTCCTATAGAAGACACTATGAAAGCTCTCGACGAGTTAGTCGATCAAGGTTTAGTAAAGAATATCGGCGTTTGTAATATGTCAGTTAATCGTTTTAAGACAGCCCAGAAGCATACTAAAAATAAGCTGGTTTGCAATCAGGTTCATTACAATGTCCAGTACCGTGAGATGGAGCACAGCGGTGTACTTAATTATTGTCAGGATAATGATGTAATGCTGGCTGCTTGGCGTCCGTTACAAAAAGGCACACTGCTACAAGTTCCGATACTCACCAAGCTAGCCGAAAAATATAACAAGACGCCTGCACAAATAGCCATTAATTGGCTTATCTCCCAGACTAACGTAGTAACTCTTTCTAAAACAAGTAGTGTTGAACACCTCAAAGAGAACCTTGGAGCAATAGGCTGGACTATGGATACAAAAGACATTGAATTAATAAGAACTGAGTTCCCGGATCAGAGAGAAGTATCTGATGCCGTCCCGCTGGACTACGATGCCGATATCCCTGCATAGTCCACAAATTGACAAAGACATATAATAACAACATAATCTAGAGATAACTTTTGGAGTTTAATGATGCGAGTTGATTTGGAATGCGTTAGACAAGGTCAGGTCTGTGACAATGCTGGGGCATTTGATTCCTATGTGGAAACTATGGCCAAGGCGGAAGAAAGATGGGCCACTAGGCGTGGTATATCGGTAATTTATGGGAGTGTTACTTGTGTAGGCTGCACAGAAGATCGATCAATAGACGGTACAAATTGTACGGCCGAGCTAAACAGGCCTGATTTTGTTGTCATCTCAGAAACTCCTACTGCTCCAGCTTCTACAGAGGTCCCTGCTAGTTAAGTCGGCACAAAAAATTATGTTAGAGAATAATTCGTGACAAGTGATATAGAAAATGGGAACAGTAGAAATACTGAGCGAACAATTTTAGTACCGATTGTCGATGGAAGACCAGTTGGCCCGGATGAGACGGCTGATTTAGCTGAGCTAGATAGCGGTAACAGATTAACTCGTAGCACCTGGCTACAGGATGTTCGAGATGTCGCACGCGGTGGTAAACCTACTAATTCTGCCATTTTCAGAGCTACACAAGCTAGAATTGCTAATCTATCCGAGGCGGAAACTAGAAATTTCGGAGAGGAACGACGATCCATAATATTAGCCTACAATGCACTGCGAATAGTACCGTTCGAACCTGCAATTACTCAGGTTTGGGATAGGCAAATCTGGCTGCAGTACAGATCTGACGAAGCTTATGTAGCTCCTTACAATAGATTGGAGCCAGGAAAATTAGCCCCCCATATAACAGCCGTCGCCAACTCGAGTAAATTCGCGACGGGTTGGGAGCTGGGGTATGAAGGCACAAACGCTGAGCGATGGTTTGTAACTCACACTTTAATTACACCGATGGAGCGCCTAGACTTACCCCTTAATAGTATCCACCAGGTTGGTAAAGTCCCTATCGGGCGTATGGTTGAGATAGACGGAGTTGAGATTAATGGCCTAAAGCTTATTCGTGTCACTTCTCTGCAACAAAACGAACAATAATAAGTTCAATGGTTAACAAGATCCGTTGGTAAGTACAACACTTGGGTTGCTCGAAAAGTCCCAGCCGTAGTAAAGTGCAGATATTTGGTAAACACTTACCTCGATGGCATTGCTAGAGCTGGCACTAGAGTCTTCGTCAGCCGCGTTGGCATCATTACAAATAGCCGTCTGCACCTGAGCCTCCGAAGCACCATAGCCTAGTGTCATGACAGTTGGCTCCAAAGCCGCCAGTGCGTTCCATTCCGTCACATTAAGATCACCGTTTGGACATTGGACGGGCTGAGGGTCTCCGTTACTGCCATAGGTTAGTGCCGCAGTGCATTCTGGTGTTTTAGACGGAACATTCGCCAGTGACAGGGTTGAGTATGGATTACGGGGAGCTGGGGTAGGAGTTGTGGTCTGATTTGTAACTGAGTTTGAGGTTGAAGATGAGGGTGTCTTGCTTGGCTTATGATGCAGCAACAAATGAGCAATTGAAAGTAAGATTATAAATACAAAAATAGCTACGACTATCTCTAAGGTAGAAAAACCCTCTGTGTTGTTTGATAAGTTGTCTAGTTTTCCCATTACCCGCCCATCTATCTTGATTATAGTTTACACGATGAAACCTTTGAGACTATTGCAGCCTGTTTTTGTTATTATTAGCCAATGGAACAAGAGAGGCCAAAAGTAGGGATCGGTTTGCTTCTCGTTAAAGACGGTAAAATACTGCTGGGGAAACGTAAAAGCCCACATGGGCATGGGGAATATGGTGGACCCGGTGGCCATCTGGAACACATGGAATCCTTTAAAGACTGCGCTCTTCGTGAACTGCGTGAAGAGGCTGGTCAACAAATAAAAGTTAAAAATGTTCGATTTCTCTGTATTACTAACATGCGCAAATACAATCCTAAGCACTATATAGACGTTGGAATTGTGGCTGAATGGGTTTCTGGCACGCCGAAAGTTATAGAGCCGCACAAACTAGAGTCTTGGGGGTGGTATGACATAGATAATCTTCCCACGCCCCTTTTCGCTGTAGAACCAAACTATGTGGTTGCCTATAAAACTGGCAAGACCTATTTTGAAGAGGATAGCTAAAGTCACTGAGAGTTTTTGTATAATGCTCATGCTTGCACAACTGCATCCGTTTGCTATTGTGAAGTGAATGAAACTGCACCGTGTAGGTAAGATACCTGACTGGGAAGAAAATACCACCAGAAGAGCGTAACTTTTTTCAGCGTGTCGCTGCACGTACTAATGGGTGGGTGACGCCAGGTAATGCAATAACCGTAGCTGGTGCAGCTTTGGTAGGTACGGGCTTATACGACATACACAAAGGGAACAAACTTCGAGGAACATTACTGATAGGTGCTGGACGATTCTGTGATGTGTTTGATGGTAGTGCTGCGGACAGATCTGGCACTAAGAGTTCTAAGGGCGAAGGTCTTGACGCGGGTATCGACGGTGCTGAGATGGTAGTAGGTGCACCAATATTAGTTGTCGCAGACATGCTACCCATGCGTACAGGCGTTACTTATAGCGTCCAAAAGTTAGCTAACGCCGCAGCAACCAAGGTAACCAAGGGACGAGGTAACGAAATACACCCTTCATGGGCAGGAAAACGCACTAATGTGTGGCAATGGTCATCCATTGGTCTGTATGGTCTAGCAAAGGTTGCGGAGGAATACGAGTATAACCAGGTTGCAAATATACTCGAAACGGGAGCAAAGGGGACAGAAGTGGTCGCGGATGTACTGGGAGCAATGGCCAACATCGGCTACGTAAAAGATGCTTTAGTTCCTTCAGCATTAACTGTTGAAACCGCAACTATTTAATTTAGATGCAAAAAATTTGGTGGAGCATCTAGTCCAACTCTCGAACTTTTTGATAGCGAGATTAAAGAGTTATGGCTTGATCTGTATTATGATTTCAGATAAGTCTTGGAGAACTTTCTGCCATCAATAACTTCTAAGACTGAATCATCACCAATACGACTATGATCAGGCATAGTAGAGAATGTGTCTATGCACCACACATGTTCTTGAATTTCACTGCAAGTATCGATTGGAGTATGACCGAATACTTGAGTAATAGCTTTATATGAAATGCCTTTGTTTGGGCGCGCCCAAATCGGGCTTACGTCATTCCATAAACCGTTTACATTTTGGTTGCCTGGCCATTCGTTAGTTATGCCAGCATGAGAATAAGAAACACCATCAATTTCAATAACTATAGGCATGCTCATTAACCATTCCCTAAGATTCTTGTTTTCTGGTGCATCAATCAAAACGTGTGTTATTGGATTATATCCTGACTGCAGTGAGTGCGTATCATAAACATAAATATAGTCATGATTACTTAGTACTAAATTGACTTTATTCTGATGCTTAGTCTGAAAATCTTTTAGTATTCTCCATGTTTTTAGAGTATCTTGCGGGCTGGCATCAAAGTTATCAGCATAATCACCACAAAAAACAATGCTATCGTAATCGCCGATAACTTTGGATACCTTTTCAATAATCCAGGTTTTTGTATGGATATCACCTATAGCTAGAACTTTGCTCATTTCTTTACCTATAAACTTGACTATGGCTTCCAACATCAAGAAATACTATAAAATCTTCGAGTTCTACATAGATAACTCGTATATCTCCAGCTACAGAAAAAGCTCGTTTGCCGATTAACTTGCCAGTTAAGGCGTGATCGTACAGAGGAAAGCCGAGTTCACCTTTTATAAACTGCTCAAGTCGTTGCTCAAACTGTTTAGTCATTTTCTCATTTGGACTAATTCGTAGCTTGAAATGTTTTTCAAACGTTTTATCTCGCTTGATCTGCTTCATATTTACAGATCTTTCATGAAATCTTCAACAGTTTTAAAAGGTCCAGATAAGTTATGGCCTTTCTTGGCTTCTTCGCCGGCTTTATTTAGGCGTTCAGCTGCCTCATTACTAGGTTCACCCCAGTCATCTAAGTTGAAGTCTATACGACGTCCATCTACCACAGCCTTAATAACTACCCTGAGATATGCTTGGGCAGAATCAAAACCAAGTTGTTTAGCTTTAGCTGTAAATTTCTTACGTGTTTCTGGTTCAATTGGTACGTGTATCGTCGATGTATCACTCATAGTTAAAGTATATCAAACAGATATAATTATGTCAAGATATTTAGAGCAAAAATAAGCTTGAGCTCTATGGTGGAGCATCTAGTCCAACACTCGAACTTTTGATACCTAGAATTAAGGCACTATGGATTGAGTTAAT
>CAJCIR010000046.1 GCA_903970425.1 Chlamydiota bacterium
CTGGCGAGGAGGGACAACGTCACCAATAACGGTCAAAGCTAGGGAAATTAGGCCACCAGCACCGAGACCTTGGAGAGCTCGAAATATAATCAGTTGGTCCATACTTTGGGCGAGACCACAAAGTGCTGAACCTATTAGAAAAATAATAGTAGCGGTTTGGAGTATCTTTTTGCGGCCATATAGGTCACTAATCTTTCCATAAAGCGGTGTTGAAATCGTACTGGTAATAAGATAGGCGGTGACAACCCAAGACAAACGATTAAGGCCATGTAGATCGCCAACAATTCGAGGCAAGGCTGTAGATACAATGGTCTGGTCAAGAGCTGCCAGTAACATTACGAGCATTAAAGCTCCCATGATTACTAGTATTTCTCTATGAGTAAACTCTTGCTGTTTTGGGGCAACTTGAGTTTTTTCTTGTGTTTCTGATTCGCTCATAAGTAAGTATTTTCCTGCTATGACGGTATTTTTATGTAGTTATTTGTTATGTAACTACTTTATATCCTAAACAGTATAGTCACTAAATTATTTCAATACAAATAAAAACTCGCCCTATTTGGGCGAGTCTTATTTTAGTCGGTTCCCTTTTTGGGTCTAGCTTATCCCTTTATCAGGAGAATAACCAGAAAACAGGTATCAACTATTAGTAACGGCGATCACGTCCGCCGCCACCGCCGCGGTAATCATTTCGGCCGCCACCACCACCGCCGCCGTTAAAAGGGCGTCGTTCACGGTTTTCTTGTGGTCGAGCTTCGTTTACCACGATTGTGCGTCCACTTACCTCTTTACCATTGAGCTTCTCAATGGCTGCTTTGGCTTCTTCTTCTGTAGACATTTCCACAAAGCCAAAACCTTTAGATCGCTGTGTATCGCGGTCTAAAATCACTTTAGCCGATTCTACGGTTCCTGCTTCAGCGAAAACTTCAGCCAGTTCCTCGTCGGTTACTGTGTAGGCAAGAGACCCCACAAATAATTTAGTTGCCATGCTTTTCCTCTCTTATTCTCTATGAGGTAAGCTGGCTCTTTTGTTTCCAGTTAGCTGCTCCTCAAACGAAATTATTTAACTTTATTGCCTAGAACTTCTTTGCAGCTGACTTTTCTAGTCAGGTTATTATAACATACTTTCTAGGTAACCTAATCTTTGCTAACTCTTTTTAAATCATCTTTTATAAGTAGTCAGTTATAGCCGCTTTAGTGATTTGTTGCATATATTGTGCTCGCAAGTTCCAGTTGTAAACGCCATTGCCGTTGGTAAAGATGACTAAAACAAAGGCATTGTTGTTATTAGTGATTATGGCGGCGTCATTAACATTGTCGTTTATAAGACCAATTTTATGGTAGATGGTGTCACCGCTAGGTACGGCCGGAACTATAAATTGACGGTAATTAGCTTGCTTAAGATAGGACAACAGAAGACTGGTATCAGAAAAATTTAGTAACCTACCTTGATATAGTTCTTCAAGTACAGTAGCCACGTTGTTCGTATTTATAGTGTCATTAACTGCGTTATAGCTACTTAGACCAAGGCCATTAGCGTAGTTCTGGAGTTGGGAATAACCCAAGACATTGTTTAGAGCCGCCCACGCGTTATCATCACTAACCACTATCATTTGCTGCAGTTCATATTGCGCGCTACTCCCGTTAACCGATTCCCTCAGAGTCTGTCGACCGTCTTCGACTTCCTTAAGATAATCTAACGCAGTTATTATTTTCCCAACACTCGCGGCAACCATCGGAGCGCTACCGCCAAAATTTAGTTCGCTTTTATCGCTTAGATCAATCGCTGTGACCTCGAAAGTAATAGCCGGATTGTTGTTAATAACTGAGTTAACCACTTTAGTAAAAACGGAGTTGCGCCGGGCTTTGGCCAAGGCATTTTGCCTGGCAACCTGTTGGTCATGTTTTTGGATTTGCGTATCGACTAACTTATAGCCAACGAAACCTATCAGGACTAATATAAGTATCCACATAAAGAAATGCCGAGCACGGTGTTGCTTCGGGCTGGAACTATCTGGGCGCGCGGCGTTTCGGCCATAATCATATTGAGAGAAGCTAGTATTTTTATTGTTCTTGTCTTTGCTCATCGTGGATTGTGTGAGATTACCATATTATTTTAACAAGATAAATTGTCCTGGTTAAACTTGTGGACAATTGATTTACTATATATACTATTTAGTACGTAAAGCAGTTTATGGCTAGAGATCGAGAACAACTAGTACAAGAATTTTTTGCAAATTTTGCTGTTCTTAAGCGACAGTCGACTTTGAGTTTCGGTCAAGCCGCTGGAAAAGTTGGTTTATCTCTTTCTCAAAGTGAAGTACTCTTCGTCATTAAAAAGAACCAGCCGATTAATTCTAAAGAGCTAGCCGATCTTATGCAGTTATCTCCCGGCGCAGTAACTCAACTAGTAGAAAACCTGGTACAAGCTGGTTATTTAGAGCGAACTAACGACGAGAAAGATCGACGCGTACAGTTATTGTCGTTATCTAAAGATGGATTAAATAAGGTTATTGAACTAAAAGAATACGTTCATCAGCAAGCTTCAGAAATGGCAAATGTCCTAAGTGATCAAGAGTTAGAATCAATGTTTAATCTGCAAGGCAAATTGATAGCTTATTATTCAAAACATCAAAATAATGCTAAGGTCAAAGTTGACGAAGTAGCTACTCTAAGAACATTTAAGGTTTAGGTTGATATGCCAGAAATAATGATTGAAGCAAAACATTTAGTAAAGAAGTTTGGCGATGTGACAGCTGTTAATGATGTCAATTTTGCGGTAAAGAAGGGTGAGATTTTTGCTTTCTTGGGCCCTAACGGAGCCGGCAAAAGCACTACTATCAAGATGCTGACTACACTTCTAAAACCAACCAGTGGCAAACTGCAGTTAAATGGTTATGACGTAGCCAAAGATAAAGACAACGTCCGTAAGTCTTTTGGAATTATTTTTCAGGATCCTAGCGTGGACGACGAACTTACAGCCTATGAGAACATGCAACTTCATGGCGACATGTATGGGATCGAGCGAACTGTTCTAAAAAAACGAATTGAAGAATTAATGAAATTGGTTGAACTATGGGAACGTAGTAAATTCCAAGTTAAGACATTCTCTGGTGGTATGAAACGGCGACTAGAAATAGCTCGTGGACTACTTCACCACCCCAAAGTCCTATTTTTGGACGAGCCTACTCTCGGACTAGACACTCAAACTCGTAATTTAATGTGGAATTACATAAAGCAACTTAGCGATAAGGAAGGTACCACTATATTCTTTACCACTCATTACCTTGAAGAAGCCGAGCAAGTTGCCGATCGCATAGCATTTATCGACCACGGGCAAATCGTGGCAACTGGTACGTCCAAAGAACTTGAAAAACAAACTGATACCAAATCACTAGAAGAAGCCTATTTGAAGTTAACTGGTAGTGGCCTTCGTGATGAAGACAATTCCGGCACAAATGACAGAATGCGTCTTCGTAATCGAGCGAGAGGGTCACGATAATGAGAGTCATATACGCACTATGGATGAGACAAATCAAACGATACTTTCGTGCCAGATCACGAATAATTGCCGCTGTCGGCCAACCGTTACTACTCCTTCTATCTCTGGGCTATGGACTAGGATCTGTTTTTAAGCAGGCCGGTGAGGGAAACTATATTCATTTTCTGGTACCTGGAATTATGGCTCAGACGGTTCTATTCACAGCTGTTTTCTTTGGTGTAAATATAATTTTCGATAAACAATTCGGTTTCTTGAAAGAAACTCTTGTTGCTCCGGTCTCACGTTTCAAGATTATGTTTGGCTCATCTTTAGGTGGTGCAACTACTGCAGTCATGCAAGGTGCATTAGTCTTTATAATTTCCCTATTCCTAGGCTTTCGCCCGTACAACTGGGCGATGTTAATTGTTGCTTTAATAGTACTAATAATCTTGGGAATCGCACTGGCATGTTTTAGTTCTGGAGTTGGCTCAATCGTTAACGACTTCCAAGGATTTCAAGCCATTAACCAATTCTTAATCTTTCCTCTATTCTTCCTGTCCGGTGCGCTCTATCCCCTGAACCATGCCCCTGCCGCACTAAGATATATCGCCGAGGTTAATCCGATAAGCTATGCCGTCGATGCCCTTCGGGCGTCTCTTATAAATCAGAGTCACTTTGGTTTACTCAAAGACTTTATAGCTTTGGGTATTACAGCTGTAGTTCTAATGGCCTTTGGAGCTTACCAGTTCCGAAGAATCCAAGCTTAAATTGGAATATCAAGTCTAAGAAAGCCTTCGGCGTAAGCGCAACCGTGCAGACGCCCAGCTCGAGCAGCCCATTGTCTAACCATCTCACCCCGACTCTCCATGTCAGGAATTTGACTAGCGTGAGCAGCCAAGGCTTTTATTTTAGTTTCTATTTCGTCTGAAATATCTACTGCGTAATTCTGCTTATCAAAATTATTTAATAGAATTGTTTTAACTTTATGTGGCTCAAGATGCTCGTCTTTATAAAGTTCCGGAAAACTCAAGTGGTCACGGGCTAGCGGGTAGACTGCATCAATCGTTGCCATACCTGCTGCACGGTGATCTGTGTGATTTATCATACCGCTGGCTGAATATACGACTGTAGGATCATTACAAAACACAACTCCGGGTTTAACTTGCCTTATTATTCTAACCACATCTCGTTTAACTTCGGGTGTCGGTTCCAGTGTGCCGTCATCATAATTACAAAAGAACACTTTCTCAACACCCAATATTTTTGCGGCGGCTTCCTGTTCAGCTCTGCGAGTCGCCGTCAACTCTTCAGGAGTCTTGCTTCTATCATCGCTTCCCTTGTTACCATTCGTTAGTATCAGATAATAGGCTTTAGCGCCCTCTTTGACCCAAGTAGCGATAGTTCCGGATATACCGAACTCAAGATCGTCTGGATGGGCAGCTACACCTAATACGACTTTGGGATGAAGGATCTGAGCGTTTTGTTCGGGTTGCATGGAACTTTCAAGTTTTAAAGCTTTCTAATAGCCATATTACCTAGGCCATATCACTTTAGCAACTACGTCGTTGCGTGTTAGCCAGCCAAAGTATCGGCTATCAGTACTGTGCTCTAGGTTATCGCCCACCACAAACAGCTTATCTCCTTGCTGTTTACTAACACGCTTTACCTTCTCTAGTTCATTGTGGTTGATAACCACAACGTCGCCCACGCGTAGGCGGCCAAAGTAACCGATGCCAACAACCACCTGATCGCCTGGCAACTTTGGCAGCATGCTACTACCAACCACTCGCCTAACGATTACAGGTTTACGCTTTCTTGGTTTCCCAGAAGATAGTAGAGATCTCATCGATCATGTCCAATAATTTTTGTCCCTCTGCTGGGTCTACACTCTTTTTGGTGTTTCCGGCTTGCTTAGTAGTTCGCCAGAAAAGATCGTGAAGCTGAGGGTATTTCTCCAAATGCTCTGGCTTAAAGTAATCAGTCCAAAGCACCCATAGATGTCCTTTTACTAATTCAGCTCGCTGTTCCTTAATAAAGATAGCCCGTATCTTATCCTCGTCATGTAAATCCTTATACTTCTTCATGATCTCATGTACTGATTGGGCTTCAACTTTCGCCTGAACTGGGTCATAGACTCCGCATGGTAAGTCGCAATGTGCGTAGACCGGTTTGATAAATGATAACTTCATATTCCCCTCCTTACTTGTACATATTATAGGCTAGTTATCGGCTTTTTTTGAGTGTGTGTCGCGCCACTTCTCAATTTCAGCATGGTGACCGCTGAGGAGAACTCCTGGGACTTTCATATCTCTAAATTCCTCAGGACGAGTATACTGCGGGAACTCTAGAGTTTGATCATCACTAAAACTTTCAATCTCGGCACTTGTTTCACCGCCTAGGACTCCAGGTAAAAGTCGTACTACAGAATCAACAAGAACCATGGCCGGTATTTCGCCGCCCGTCAAAACATAATCGCCGATAGAAATCTGCCGATCAACCAAAGATGTTATGCGTTCGTCATATCCTTCGTAGTGTGCACAGATGATAATCATACCGGTTTTTTCCTTAGCGATAGAGCGAACTGTTTTTTGTTTTAACCGCTCGCCAACTGGGGTCATTAGATAGACAGTCGCATCTTTGTCGTTAGACTTGGCTCTCTCAACCGCTGCAAAAAGAGGTTCTGGTTTTAACAACATGCCATCACCGCCTCCGTAAGGGGTATCGTCAACTTGCTTGCGTGGTCCTTGGCCGAACTCACGAAGATCGATGTAACTATACTCTACGATGCCTAGATCCTTGGCTTTTAGCAGCATACTAGTCTCCAGTACTGCTGGGAACATTTTTGGAAACAGGGTAATAACTTGGATTTTCATTGGGAATATCTTATCACAAACAAAAAGAACCCCTGTTAGAGGTTCGTTCTGTCACATAAAGCTCCCATATCATCTTTTTGTTGGTGATATGGCTCGCGTTGAGCTTCTCTAAATCGATTATGATATCTATTCAACAACCGATTAAGCTAATACTATACATCAAGATCGTCGAGCTCTGCAAGCTCTTTACGGGTCTTATCAACCATGCTGTTGTGGGCGGGCTCTCCACTCTGTTGTTCTTCACTTGGTTCTTCGTTCTCAGACTGATGATCAACAGGTTCGCTAGTTTCCTCGGCACTGTTGTTATTATCGTCGTCGCCGCTATTGTCGTCAGTGTTGTCATTTGACCAAGTTGAAGCTGCTGGTACAGGTTGTTCGTCCTGATGTTCGTCTGAAACGCGTGGTGCTGCAGCATTATTTTGCTGTCCTTCAGGCTGATCGCTATCGACAATTTTTAAGTTATATCGAGCGTCGTTTTTAGTGCCTAATGCGCGTAGAAGCGTTCGAAGGCTCTGGGCAGTTGCTCCATGCTTTCCTATAACTCTACCTAGGTCTTCAGGTGCAACGGTTAGTTCTAATAGGACCCCACGTTCATCGATTCGTCGTTCGACTTGTACTGCATCCGGTTGGCTTACTAGGGATTTTGCAATAAACTCTACAAATTGCTGGTCAATACTGGTGCTCATGATTTTTCTCCTGCTTTTGGGTTGTTATAAAATTATAACACTCTACTTGGTTGGCTCAACTGGCTTATCGGCAGTTTCTTCAGTAGGCGTTGGGGTGTCTTGCTCTTCTGGTTTATTGGAGCTTGCTTCTTTTGTTTCGGTTTTTTCGGCAGCAGGTTCTTCTGCTGGCGCATCTTCTGATACTACAGTTTCAGCGACTTGCTCAGGTTCGCTAGCTTCTGTGTCGGCTACTGCTTCGGCCTCATCCACTGTTGCAGGAGCTTCAACCTCAGGTTCAGCGGGTCGATTTTTACGAAGTTTTTCAGGATTACGAGTAGCCCGAGCTTCCTTGACTTCGAGCTTTACCCACTTTGGTAATTCCATTCCTTCGCTTTTAAGCAAACGTGCAACTCGATCGGAGGGTTGAGCGCCGTGTTCAAGGTAGAATTTAGCCTTATCTTTGGCCAAATTGGTAGCCTTAGTATGAGGATCATAATTACCGATTAGAGCGACGACGTTACCACTGGTAGGTGTTCGGCGGGAATCTTGAACTACAACACGAAACATAGCATGACCTTTACGGCCTGTTCGTTGCATTCGGATAGTCAGCATAAAATGTTATCGCCTCTTTTCATCGATTAAAAATTATTGAGTAATTAAGTTATTTTACAGATAAGCCGCTCTCTTGTCAATCAGATTGTGCGGCAACTGTCGTTAGCGCGATTAGACTAATTATGTTAGTTTAATTTTATGTTAGGTGAGGCACTTAACCCGGAAGAAGCGCGATTAACATGTTCTCCGGATGAGATAGATCTAGTAATAAACTTTTTTAAAAGTTCAATTACTAATGGATATCGGTTGTATGGCCCCTATAGACGATTAGATAGCACTGATGTTGTGTTTGACGTAATTGGCGAGCCGCCCATTACCGTAGACACAATAGACGATCGTATTGTCTACAAAGATATATTTGCTGAAGCATCTTAAATGCTGTTCAATGGGCGTATATCTTCGGTTTATGCCCACCTATCCCTCAAACTGAGTGAAAAGCACAGATATCTCTGTCGAATTAGATCGAAATCCATATCTAGGCTGTTCTATGCCAAGAACTTCACTTAGGTCACTGCAGGCATAAACATCGACAGTATTAGGAGCTACAACCTGACGAGTTTCTATGTCGATTGGGCTACCGATAGCCAGTGAAACGACTGTTCCGTGCTCCGGCAACGGCGCGGGAAGACGCGGGATAATTGAAAGATTTTCTCCGTAAGATGTTTCGACACCTTTCATCCTATGAATAACAACCCTGTTGGTTTGATGCTCCAGCAGAGCTTCTCCCGCATCCTTGTGATCAAGCTGAAGTAATCTAGTTCCGAGAGTACGAACTATACCGTCAGCCCAAACTCCAGCAGCAGCAAGCTCTGGTGCGTGGAGTCGCGCGCTATGGGTCTTTTGTTTTGGGCCCCGAGGATCATCAAAGAGGGTAACTTTATCTACGTTACGCCATGGTTGAGTGCGAATCTCCCTAGTCTTGGGGATTCCCGGTGTCCGCAGTAGTCTTTTACATGCGTTTGTTACGACTTTAAAGCTGGCATCTGAAAGGGCATCGGTGATCGTCAGCTTGCCAGTTTCGGTAAATCTTCCGATTTCTTCATCGCTGACTATGTAGCTCCGCACTCGAGGAAGTTCGCGTTTTAGCGTTGCTTCCCTGTTTACTCTTCTCATTGCCAAAAAATACAATAACTATAACAAGCTGTCAAGTTAAGACGTTGGGGCTATTTTTTGAGAATTGCTCTCTTCGTCTTGCTTATAAAGCTTTAGAGCCGCCTCAGCAGCTTGTTGTTGACCAGCTTGCTTACTTGGACCGCCACCTTGCCCCATTAATCTTCCGTTTACGAAAACCCCAACATTAAATGTTTTGTCATGATCAGGACCTTCTTCGCTGAGGACCTTGTAGACTGGTGTGTGGCCATCTCTACTTTGTGCTAATTCCTGTAAATAGGATTTGGCATCCATCCAAGAACCAGTTGCAAGTATCTCTTTGAAAGTTATCAATAGGTTCTCTTTTAGGAATTTGGCCACTGGATCATAGCCCTGATCCAGATAAAGCGCTCCAATTACCGCCTCGAAACTATTAGCCAGAATCTGAGAGCGAGCACGATCAGTACCTCTACGTTCCCCGCGACTAAGTCGCAGTAGGGGCTCAAAGTTGAGTCGAGTAGCCGCCGCACCGATGCTTTCAGTGCGTACCAGCGAACTTCTCCAGTTGGTTAAAATTCCTTCCGGTTCAGAAAAATTGTTATACAAATACTCGGTGGTGACTAGTTCCAAAACGGCATCACCCAGGAACTCCAAGCGTTCATTGTGTTCACTGACAGTTTTGCGATGCTCGTTGACATAGGATCGATGTGTGAAGGCCGTAACTAATAGCTGTATGTTATTAAATGTTACGCCTAAGGTTTGGGCAGCGAATGCTTTGTATGCGCTATAGTCCTGATTCACGAATTTTCTTTAGTCCTAATAACATCAGTTTTCCGATGTCTTCGTACTCTATTTTATCAATTGCATCGTTGACTGGAAACCACTGAATATCATTCAACCAGTCTTCGGGCTTAAGATCGTTAGTATCGCCTAGTCCGTGCACTAAATAAATGTGCATGGTCATAAGCACCAATGTTTGAGTTCGTCTGTACCTAAAATTAACCTTACCCAACCAGCTCATTACATCCATAGTCTTGAGACCAGTCTCTTCTTGGATTTCACGCTTCGCGGTATCTCGTGGTTCTTCATTTGGCTCAACGTGTCCTTTAGGTATTGTCCAACGGTTTTTTGCATCTTGGATCAATAGAATCTCTAGTGAGTTGTTCTTTTCGGCGCGTCGAAAAATAATCCCGCCTGACGTTGTTTCACGAACAACCTCTTTGATGGCTGGATTATGCTTCGATACTAAGTGACGAAACCCTTTTAGTGGTTTAGGACGCTTCATGAATAATTCCTAACTTATTTGGTCTTCTTCGGAGTTTTATCTTTGTCCCCTTCGCGCTGACGAAGTACGGTTCCAAGGACACCGTTAATAAATTTTGAGGAGTTATCGCCACCGAAGGCTTTGGCTAGTTCAACGGCCTCGTTGATAACCACTTTAGGTGGGACATTCTCTTCATATAGCAACTCATATAGCCCTATGTGTAGGACAACTCTGTCCATCCTGGCAATCTGATCAATAGGCCATTCTGGGGCAACCGGCTGAAGCTCGGCATCAAGCTTCTTCTCATTTTTAGTTACACCGTCAACTAGCTTTTTTATAAACTCCTTATCGTCTACCATCGACTGATAGCGCCCGATGTTGCGTTTTAAAACTTCATCGAGATTGAACGCTTTGTCGCCCGCTGCTTGTCGAAAATCCTGCTCATATAGAGTTTGTAGCGCAATGATACGACCAAGGTGACGATTAGATGCCATTATGTCCTACACTTGTACTTAAAATTAGACTTAATAAGGTACGGCTATTTGGCGTTTTTGCCAGACTCTCGTCTCGTTGTATAGGCCTTAACGGGAGACTTAGCATTAACGGCACGTGCCAGCTTCACTACTAGGTGACTTCTACGAGTGCCAGTTTTGCGTGGACTAGTACGTTTCTTTGGCTTGCCCATTTTCTAGTGATGCTCCTTTTTTTAGTTTAGCTGGTCTTAACCGTAGTTTATCTTAGCGCGGGCAAAAACTCAAGGCACCTACTTTTCAATTAACATCGCCGCTTGCTGGTATATCGAGCGAATGTTTATACTTTAGGGACGTTAGCTGAGCTTCAACTGAAACTATTACTATTTCACAACTAGGTTGACCAGTTTTCCGGGAACATAAATCGTCTTTAATATTTCTTTGCCGGTTATATAGGTTTTGATACTATCAGTTGCTAGAACTTGCGCAATAACATGCTCTTCTTCGGAGTCGGTTGGTACATGTAGCTCTGCTCGAAGTTTACCGTTCACTTGGACGACAATTACCATCAGTTCGCTATATAAATATGCTTCATTATATTCAGGCCACGCGGTTTCGTGTATTGAGTCATCATTGCCAAGTTGTCTCCACAACTCCTCGGTAATGTGCGGCGCAAAAGGGGCTAGTAGCTTTGTAAGGCTTTGCAGTGCAAACTTCCAACCTTTTTTATTGGCATAGTTGTCTTTAGTCTTTAGTTTATATAGCGTGTTCGTGTATTCCATTAGAGCGGCAATCGCTGTATTAAACCTTAGTGCATCGAGCTCATCAGTGACTTTCTTTATTACTTGATTAGCTGCTCGATAGATTTCTTCCTCAACCGATTGTTCACCAAGTTGCCCGGTATCTTGAAGATATTCCTGAGTCATTACCCAGACTCGTTGCAAAAACCTGTAACAACCAGGAACGCCATTTGTATTCCAAACAGAATCCTGTTCATAAGGAGCTACAAATAACTCAAAGAGGCGTAACGAATCTGCACCGTATCCCTGCTCAATAAGTTCATCAGGGTTAATAACATTGCCTTTACTTTTACTCATTTTCTGGCCGTCATAGGAATTGATATAGCCGTTATATACCAATTGGCCAACCGGCTCTCGCTTGGTTTTTTCGATTAGTCCCTTATCAGCGAAGTAATGCATCCAGAACCTTGAGTAAAGCAAGTGTGATACGGCATGATCACCACCACAATAATAGTCAATCGGTAACCAATGATTAGCTTTCGCTGGATCCCAGGCTTGTTTATCGTTTTTAGGATCGGTGTAGCGCAAATAATACCAGCTCGAACACGCGTAGCCATCCATCGTATCGGTCTCTCGCTTCGCAGGTTCTGCACAAATTGGGCATACCGTATTAACCCAGTCTTCAACACTAGCTAGGACCGAGGTGTAGCCGCCAGTTGGTTCGTATTTTTCAACCTTAGGCAAAACTACTGGCAGCTGATCGTCTGGGACTCTAACTGCACCATGTGTCGGACAGTGAATTATGGGAATTGGGGCTCCCCAATAGCGTTGACGACTAATTAACCAATCATGAATTTTGTATGAAACTTTCGGAATAGCAAGTCCATGATGCTCAAGGTACTTAATGATTTCATCGCGGGCCCCACCAGCAACTCTACCTTCAAAAGCTTTCGGTTCAGTTAAAACACCATCCTTCATATCGGTGAAACAATATTTTAGATTCTTAACTTTCTTGGCTTCATCCTTATCTATCGGGAATAGGACTGGCTTCAGTTTAATGTCGTACTTCTTCGCAAATTTAAAGTCTCTTTCATCATGCGCTGAACACTTAACAATTCCTGTTCCATAAGTTGCGATAGCATAGTTAGCTACCCAAATTGGCAAGTCACCATTACCAACAGGATCTACAATATAGCGACCAGTAAAAATACCTTCTGGTTCTTCCTCCTCTGCGTAGCCATTAGTATCTCGCTTTTCGACTATTTTCCTAGCGTAGTCGAGAATCTCTTTCTTATTTTTGAGTCCCTCGACTAACTCGGACAGCAACGGGTGATCTGGCGCTATGACTACGAATGTATCAGCTGCAAAGGCTTCAAAGTGAGCAGAAAAAGTCTCGATTTCCATGTCAGTATCTTTAACTGGTGCTGTGAAAAGCATTCCCTCACTGCGGCCAATCCAATTGCGCTGCATGGTCTTTATTTTTTCTGGCCACTGCAGATCTTCGATGCCCTCAAGTAGTTGATCGGCATAGTCAGTAATCTTGAAGAACCATTGGTTAAGAGATTTTTTGACAACCTTATGACCACATCTCCAGCACCTGCCATTTTCAACCTGTTCATTTGCCAGAACTGTCTTATCGTGAGGGCACCACCACTGCAAACTTTCAGCCTGGTAGGCTAACTTGTCTTCAAAAAGCTGATTAAAGATCCACTGGGTCCATCTATAGTATTCAGGATCGGTGGTACTAATTTCTCGAGACCAATCGTAACTCATGCCCAGTTTTTGCAACTGTTTTTTAAAGTTACCGATATTTATCTTGATTGATTCTGCCGGAGCAATACCAGTCTTTATTGCGTAATTTTCGGCGGGCAACCCAAAGGCATCCCAACCCATAGTATGAAGAACGCTCTTGCCCCGTTGTCGTTGATACTGAGAAATGGTGTCGCTAATAGTAAAGTTACGAACGTGTCCAACATGCAACCCGGCCCCTGAAGGGTATGGGAACATATCGATGACGTAAGACTTGGGTTTGGATGAGTCCTCAACAACTTCGTAAAGTTTTGTATCCGCCCAATGCTTCTGCCACTTCGGCTCAAGTTCTTTGGGATTATATCGCTTCATCAGGGATACACTATAAGGGAATCTGTCTTCTCTTGCCACCCCCGCTAGAGTCTGCGCATTTTTCGACGAGCTGTTTCAAACATATATGTCCCTAGATAACGTGATGGCTTAACAACCAAGTCATGTGCCGGCAAATAGGCAACATCTTCGCCACCAAAACCACGCTTAAAAACGGAAACTCCATAAAATCGATGTTTTGTTTGCCCATGCTCGGCAACACCCCACAGATTATAGCGAACGCAGCCACGCTTTTGAGCCTCTTTCATAGCGTCTCTTTGAATTGCATAGGCCCCGGGATATTCACGAGCTAGATCAGTACTGGCCCCATAGTGATAGGCAGCTTCCGATCCATAGAAAATGATAAAGGCCATGGCCAGAAGTTTTCCTTCGTAAGTTGAGCGATACATGACAACATCGTTTTGCTCGGCGAAGGATTTAAATTGCTCGGTTAAAAACTTGCGGGAAAACGGCACAAACTTTTGACGCTGGGCTGTTTTAAACTGTAGTTCGCAGAACTCGTCCATAAATCTATCATCAACAGCTGCCTCGACTTTGATACCAAGCCTTTCGGCTTTGTTAAGTTCATAACGAGTTCCTTTACGCATAGCTTTTTTAAGTTCAGCATCGGACTTTGTGAGATCTATCTGGCTGGTTAGGTCGGCTGTTACATGCATCGGCGAGCGGCGAAATCCGAGACTTTTAAACAGTTCACGATTGTGGGGTTCATCCAGTAGCTGAGGGCGAACGCGTATGAAAAGACAATTATTATCTAGAGCTACTTCTTTAATAGTAGCTACCCATGCTTTGATCAGCTGCTTATTTTGCCAATCAATAATTGGCCCCCCAGCAATCACAATATGACGACCTCGGCGAGCTGGTTCAACTACTGCTTGAGCAACTCCCTCCATGTGTCCCTGATCAAAAAAACCTAGCCGTATTACCTTGTGACCCATACGTTCATGGAAGACACCCCAATACCAAGAATGAAGAAAGTTTGCCTCGGGGTGTTTGGACATAAAGGTTTCCCAATCGTCTTTATTGTCGATTGTCTTTACTGTGATTTCAGCCATGTATTTACCTCAATAGCGATTGATTCTGCTTGCCGTTCACTTATGTTTATATGAGTTGGCAAGTTAACTATGTGTTCAGCCAGTTTTTCAGATTTTGGGCAGTCCCCAGCTTTATAGTTGGTAAGTTTTAGGTATCTCTTTGGCGCAATTGGAGCATCATACCAAGTATCTCCAACATAAATACCCTTGGATTTTAGATGAACTATCAATGACGGCCTATCGTTGACCTTGATCGGAAACCTTAGATACAGTGGGTGACTACGTGCGAGAGTTTTAATCTGAATGCTGTTTGGCATTGTACTTTTATAGACCTTGGCGATGGCAAGTCGGTGACTAAATTCCTCTTCTCGGTCATTCCACCGCTTAAGCAGTAGACGTGCGGCCGATGGCTCCATAGTAAAAAGATCATCGATGTTATCGCTCATTGGCGTAGCAAGTAGATGGAGTTTTTTCAGGCCAAAATGTAGATATCGGCCAATTCCTATAGGGTACGTAGCTCGTATGAGACTTGCCCACATGGGGTAGAGAGCATTAATTTCTCTTTGCCACAGCGATACTCTCTTGTCTATTGGCTTTGGATTTTTACTACTGCCACGATCAACTAGTGCACCTCCAGCAACAACATCAAGTGGCTTATCCTGACTAAAACTGAGCATAGTATATTGGCCAACTGTTCCCGCTTCACGATCATCGGAATATCGTGCACCAAGACTGTGGGCTAAATCCTCAATAATTATTATCCCGTGTTTAGTGCAATAGGCTTCCAACCCCGGCATATCAGCAACTAGCCCAAGAGTATTTTGAACAATGATTACTTTTAATTTCTTTTCTTTGCTATGCGCTGCCTTCAGCTCAGCTACGTCAAAATTGAGCTCACCAGTCCCTACATCTATTGGCAGCGGCTGAAAGCCAGCTCGCTCAACAGCCTGATAAAGGGCGTAGCAAGTAAAGCCGTTAATGCCAATTACACTGTCTTTTGGTAACTTGGTGGCGCTCAAGGCTAATTCCAGTGAATGCCTTCCTTTATAGGTCAACACTACGCCCCCGCCGTAGTGTTTTGACAGCGTACTAATAAGCGCCTTGGTTGACTTCCTAGAACCCGGGGTTATTATGCTTTTCCAAATAAACCGTTTGTTGTAGTTGGAGCCTAGTGAGTTAAAGACGTTCATTTTTTCAAGCCTCTAGTCCCAGTGAATTTGTAATAATATCGGCAACTCGGTCGGGGTGATTGAAAAATGGTGCATGGCGAGCATCATCAATGACAAACATTTTGGAGTTTTTAATACTATCGTGGATGAATTGACCGTCTTTGAGCGGAGTTATAGAATCTTGTTTACCCCATATTATAGTAGTTGGTAATTTAACGGACTTGAAATTAATTTTCTGATCGGCCGCTAACATATTTCGCATAGTAAGTTTCATGTTGGGTGGAGCGTTATTGTAATCCTGGGCACCAATTACTTTATAAAATACTTTTTTGACTGACTGGTTACGGGCCAGAACCTTCCCAGCTTTGGATACATAATGCAAAGTTTTGAGCTTAGCACGCGGAATCAATTGATTGTGAGGCACTCCCGCGCTATCAACTAATATTAGCTGACGTAGTCTTGTTGGATATTTATTAACATATGCCAGAGCAATCCTGCCACCGTTACTATGGCCTAAAACATTTGGTTTATCGACGCCTTTCAGGGCATTGTTTAGCCACTCTACATAACCATCGATGTCCCAAACTTCACTGCTTTTCTCGGTTAGTCCAGGAACTTTTAGCTGTACTACTTCAACACCATTTTTTTTCAGTGCATCACAAACATCCACCCATTTATCGAGCGAATATGTCCAGCCATGTATGATAAATAATTTTTTCATCTTGGTAATCCCCAGTCTTGTCGACGCTTGACCCAAGTCGCCTCGCGCCTAACTAGTTTATTGGCATCACTCTTATTCGCTAAGAGTTGTTCTACGACACCCTCTAGTCCCTGTGCTCCCTTGAACAGAACTGCTTCACCACCCTCTAAATTAGACTCTAAATAGTCCAGAACTTCTTTGGGGTTTTCAAACGAAACTACTGACTTCTTTGATTGTAGCTTTGGGTAGGTATATTTCTTAGTTCTTCGACCAAGTAATATTAATCTTTCTGCTGATTCGCCGGCTAGTATTTTAGCCAATTCTTCATGCTCAGTCTGATCATTACCACCCTGTTCTAATATATCACCGATAACTAACCACTTATGCTCGCTTGGGTAGTTAGCAAATAATTCAAGTACTCCAGCGGTAGCATCAAGACCGGTGTTGTAAGTACTATCAATGAGAACTGTATTTTTCTTTCCATCCAGCATATTGCTGCGACCTGGTGGCACCTCAAATTTTGAATAGCTGGAGTCAAACGGTAGACTCAAATACTTAAGTAGATCATTAACCAGTTGCAAACTGACACCGAGCTTTTTGGGTTGCAATCCCGGTACGTGAATTGTTTGACCATTAATAGTAAAGAGGGCTTTGTTCTTGGTCAATTGATACTTGGAGACGTTTTTAACCGAAGCTGCTTTTACTTCAACTCCGCGATGAACACGACTAAGTTCAGAAGCTAATAGTTTTTGGTCACCGTTGGCTAAAACCAGCTTTTTAGTGTGCTCTGGAAAGTAACCAAACTCGTGGGCAATGGCTTTTTCGTAGCTAGAAAACTTTTTACTTTTTACCAAGCTCTCAAAGTTCATGCTATGGGTACGAGAAACACTAACCCATAAACAAACCTCTGGTTTTAGAAATTTAGAAGTGAACTTACCTTCGTTAGGTCTATCACAATCTGCTTCAACGACGTAGATATTCTTATTTGGCAACGTTCTTAGGATCTGAAATGGTGCTTTTAGGAAATAAATCGGCCAAGACGCGCGGGATGGAACATTCGGTGGCAGCCCCAAAACATGGAAAGGTATACTAATAGCGCCGTTCGCGTGGTGGGTATATATGGCCTTGTCACCCAACTGTGCTTCCAACAGATGCAGGACCGTAGTCTTGCCGCTAGAGCCAGTTATCAGAATTATACGAGGGTGCCATCGCCATAAAACAAATCTAGCCCAAAACGCAAAGTAGTGTGCAACAACAAAGTAGAGGTGCTTCTTTATAGATCTAATCATCGATAATTGTTAAACGTGTGCCGCATCTGTAATGTCCTAGACTGTCTGGTCTGACAAACTATAACGAACCTGCTTGGTGGAGCTCCGTAGGCGTAAACCTACGGTGCCCCATACCCGTTCATGATACCAGGGACACCAAGAAGTTGCCACCAGTATTAGCTTCAACGCTAACCTTAACTAGTTAGTGGATTTTTTGGTCTTTTTTGTTGGTTTTTTAGTTTTTGGAGCAACTGTCGGTATTGGAAACGGCAATCTGTAGAAATACAATTTGATAGCAATCAGGTGCGCAATTATTACGGGATAACCAATTATGATGGCTAAACCAAACTGCCAACCACCCGCAAGATTACGCCAATACCACAGCCCGATAAGCAACAGGCCGGCTCCGATTTCAAGTAATACTGCCAATCGGATAAGCCAAAGTATCTGGGTAGTGCCCCGTGTCTTTCTCAGAGCTTCATTACCCATAACAGTTGAGAAATTTTGAGTTCCCCAGAAGATTTTTAGATATTTGCCAGCGCGGTAGTTGCTGCTCTGCATTATATATACAAGTGTATTAATATAGCTGGGTCGATAGATACTAATTATGGCGCTAATCATTTTTTATAAATTATTCCTTAAATCATTTTATATCCTGGAGCTTAGTTTGTAGAGTCTGCAAAGGAATAGTTTTCTTAGGCAGTGCAACAGGAGGCTGCACGAGACCATAGCCACCATACGTTTCCGTCTGACTGCTATCGGCATATACAATGCCGCTCAGATTTCTGGATAGCGCATCGACACTAACTATAAAACCGGCTGGTGGATCATTGGCATAGGTCTGTGGGTTGACGTTACTCAGACTAGTAAGGCCGATGTCTTTAGCAAACTCTTTGACAAACTCTATGTATCCCTCTGGCTGAACCTTGACAGCAAAGACGTCTTGAACTCGACCGTTAGAGCTTTGGTGGTCTACGGTAGTAAAGTCAACCGAGTAAACGTTCTTGGTTCTAACGATGTGCATTAAGTTCGCTCTTTGGCTAGCCGAGACATTGCCTATCGGAAATATCCCCAGTAGCGTTTGGTTAAAAACTTGTCCGTTGTTAGGTGATTGGGCTGCTGTAGTACTCCCCCAAATATTTAATATAGAATTGAAGTTCAGTTTTTTACCGTCGGAGGACTTTTGTATAGTGTCGATACTTACGTAACGCACAAAATCTGATGTGGGAGTGTTTATCTCTTCAGTTTCAACCTGACTATTGCCCTGTGTGATTGTCGTAAATGAGTGTGCCGTATTGGACCGAGCGAGGTTCATTTGAATGTCTTGGACAAGATTTGCCCCCGATGCTGATTGCTTTACCTGTTTGGTAAAGTCAGACGTTGCAAGATTATTACTTACCATCCCCCAGAAAACATTTCTCGGATTTTCATAAACCTTGGACCACCACAACCAACCCAACAATACGAGTGCAACAATAACGACTAGTAAGACAATCCGCATGTATGGTTGTGCTGGAGCTTTGATTTGTGTTTTGGGCATGCTGCTATTGTAGCAAGTGAGGAACTATTAGATAGACTAGGCTTAAGCAGCATCTGATGAGAGAAGAGGTCCGATTGCCGGAAGTTTCTTTACAGAATAGATTACACTGTTAAGAGCAAATTGCTGTTTAGTAATACCGTTGTCATAACCCGGCACACGCTCGAACAATCGATCTTTAACAGCTTGGTCGTCCCCCCTTTCTACTCCCTCAACTATATAATCAAAGAGGAAGCCCGCATACAGCTCACTGGCTACTCTAAATGGCCCGTAATCCTCTGGAGCAGCTTGCCCCTCGATTTCGAATTCATCACCAAGGACAAAGTCGAATATTCGAAGACTACGTTCCATATGTGAGTCAGAAGTAACGAGCGTCAACTTATCCCAGCCATTAGGAACTAGTATCTGTTGCTTAGTAAACACAGCGTTTCCAGCAGTATTGCGAGAGTCTTCTTCTGTCTTTATGACTTCTTGTGGGATTCCTCTATCTATAGCCAATGACTCAAGCAGTTCTGACTCACTTCGTTCTGGTTGAACGCCATATCCTGACCACCCTCCTGAAATAGCAAGGTTTGTAGCTACTCCGTCATGGTAAAGAGTCACAGCCGTATCGAGACGTGGATAATTTGAGGAGCCAAGCTCCCCGTGTTTATTAAGTCCACCCCCCAGTAGAACAATTACATCAGACTCAATTCTAGGCATTGGGAAATAATAGCATTGTCCATTTATGTGTCAAGATGGTGGAGCATAGCAGAATCGGACTGCTGTTTCTACATTGCGAACGTAGCGCTCTGCCACTGAGCTAATGCCCCAAGCATGCGACGCACTCTATGAGCTATTACCCGAAAACCCTTTGTGTACATAGAACATATATTTATATAGCTCTTCGATTAGTTCATCTCTCGAACTAATCTTCTTGTCCACATTGGTCATTCTGTGGATCACTCTACCCTCTAGGAAGTCCTCTCTATCTAGTTTACTAACCTCTTCAATAAACTCTCGCACATCATGAGAATATCGCAATAATCTAGTTTGGATGTGAAGCCCTTTCTTCCGTCTTATTATGTAGTGAGCATCTACATCGATTCCGATATACATCCCAATATTTTATCATGTGATTCTCGTAATACTTACGCTCGTATTATTGAATAAAACTCTTTAAAATCCCGAGTATATGGATACCGATAGTGTTCCCCCAATCCTGACAGTTAATTGGACTTTGGTGGAGATACGGGGACTTGAACCCCGGACCTTTTGTATGCCATACAAACGCTCTAGCCAACTGAGCT
>CAJCIR010000047.1 GCA_903970425.1 Chlamydiota bacterium
GCTCTGCCAAGTGTTGAGCTCTCTGCTTTTTGTAGTCTGCAATGTCGACGCTGACTCGAGTCATTTCGTAGTCATTGTTTTTAAGAGCATTGCTTACCATAAACTGCAGAGCCCTTACTGTATCGCCGTGCTGTCCAATTAAAAAACCATTTAAGTGAGTTGAAGGAACATTTAGTTCGATGACCTCTTCCTCACTGTTGGTGGCATAAACGTCGGTATTCAGACCAAAGAAGGACAATAGGTCCTCGAGATATTTCTTTGCAAATTGAATTGATGCTTCGGTGCCTGTATCCATTATTTCTTCCTCCGTTTCTTATTATTCGGAGTTTTCTTTTTCTTTGGAGCTGAGAGCTTTGGCCGACTTTCTACAACCTCGCCTTCTATGATATTTTTGTCATCTTTATCAGCAATTTTTTCCATTTCACCTTCATCACGCCCAAGAACTAGGGACTGTTGACCATAAGCCACTAGTCCCCCAACAAGCCAGTAGAGACTTAGGGCGGAGGCTAAATCGACTGTGAACAGGAATATCATTACAGGTAGTAAGAACTTTGTGCTACGACCAACTGCAGCACTAACTTCACTCTGATCGGCAGATTTTCCGGAACCAGCATCCTTTAGTATGTGTCGAAGCTTTCGCGCCTTGTCGTCACTAGGTAGCAGCTGCTTGCTCTGGAAGTATTGAGTAACCGCGCTACCAATTACAATTATCATAGCTGGAATATAAATAGCTCCGTTGTGTGCCAGAGCTGATCGGGTCAGATTGACAACCCCAAATAGAGTACCGTCAAAGAGATGTATGTTGTGAGATAGTTGCTTCATCCAACTTAAATGCTGTATAGCGGGATATGAGAAAGTAACAATAGCTTTTGGGTTATCAACGACTTTTCGGATCCCGCTATACAGACCGATCAAGATCGGTATTTGGATAATCAGGACGCCGATTGAGCCAAGTGGATTGATGCCTCTCTCTTTATATAACTCCATGAGCATCGCTGACTCTTTCTGACGATTACCATTCGCGGCAGCTTTTACACGTTTTAGCTCCGGCTGTAGTTTTCTCATTAGTTTGGCTTGGTGAAGCTGTTTTTTAACTAAAGGCCAGAGAAGCAGACGTACAACAATCGTAAATACAATGATGCTCAGACCAAAATTGTGCCCGGGGATGATGGCATATATAAGTGCCAGTAGATTAAAGATTGGTCTAATAATTATCGTCGTAAACATCAGTCTTCCTTGTTTTTTACTATAGCATGCTCAGAGGTCTCTATAACTCCGGCTTTTTGGAGCAATTCTATGATCATGTCTGTCAACTTTTCAGGCTCCAAATCATTGAGTTGGGAACTAAAAATAATAAACACAAAATCATAGGGTTTTACGATCTTGGGACTTTGCAAACGAACAATTTCATAAATACGCCGGCGAATCCTGTTTCGAACCACGGCCGATTTACTAACCTTACGACTAACTACCACCGCTAGTCTCCAGGTTTGCCGGCGATCATTCAAGACATATCGTAGCGATAGCAATGGTCCGCGAACTGTCTGGCCGTAGCGATAGACAAAGCGAAGACTGCTGTACCCATGAAAGCGGTGTGTCCGTGCAATCATGCCAACCTTTCTCCTGAAGTCACGACTCAGGAATTATGGATCAGTGTGATAACTGATGTCGGCCTTTTTGCCGACGTCTTTGGAGCACTGCTCGTCCACTTTTAGTGGCCATGCGTTTAAAAAACCCGTGTTCACGGGATCTTGTACGTTTTTTGGGTTGATAAGTTCTTTTAGGCATAATATCCAAGTCTACGTAGTGGTTATGTAGTCCGTCAAGCTAACGTACTAACCAACTAATTCATTTAGTGAAATTAACAATGCTTTACCTACCAAATAATAACAGGTTTTCCACCTATCGACAAATGTTCTCCACAGATTTTAAGATGGGGGGTGCGAATGTGTAAAAGTCACTCCTGAACCCCTAAATTTAACTTTTCATTATCCGCTTCCGCTTTGAGGCATGTGGAAAATTATGTATAGTGATGAGACAGTTCGTTTGAGGAAGGTCTAAATGCAAGAGGGTGTATTGTGGCAAGCAGTTCTAGGCGAAATTGAACTATCGGTTTCCCGAGCAAGTTATGTCACTTGGTTCAAAAATACGCATATGATCAAACAGAGGGATGATCTAGTTGTTATAGGTGTGCCTAATGTTTTCATAAAACAACAGCTGGAGCGTAAATTTAACGACCTTATTGCTGCAACTCTTGAGAAAAACGGCCTAAAACCTGCCCGTATCGAATACAAAATACACACAGTGGATAACGGCAAGCCCGCTGAGGAAGAATCCGTTTTAGCCCAGCACACACCTAAATCAACCCGTTCTGCTGGCAGCGCCATAACCCACAATTATCGCCAAGGACTTAATGAGCGCTATACTTTTGACAATTTTATTGTTGGCTCTAGCAACGAACTGGCTTACGCCGCTTGCCAGGCTATAGTTGCTGAACCGGGCACCAAATATAATCCACTATTCCTATATGGTGGGGTTGGAATCGGTAAAACTCATCTTATACAGGCAGTCGGTAATGCCGTTCTTGCTAAAAACCCAGATGCTAGAGTTGTTTACGTATCAACCGAACAGTTTGTGCAAGAGTTTGTTGATGCATTGCGATATAAGAAAAATACTGACTTTGCTGGATTTTATCGTGGGGCGGACGTGTTAATCGTTGATGATGTACAGTTTTTGGCTGGCAAAGAAAAGATCCAAGAAGAGTTTTTCCATACCTTTAACGCTATTCATCAAGGCAACAGGCAAATAATAATAAGTAGTGATAAGCCGCCCAGAGACATACCAACTCTGGAGGAGAGACTACGATCTCGTTTTGTTTGGGGTATGAGTATCGACATGCAAAACCCTGACTTTGAGACCCGTTGCGCAATTATTCAGACAAAGGCCCAGAATCACGGCATTGTCTTGCCTTCGCCAGTAGTTGAATACTTGGCCAATTTGGTGCAGACCAATATCCGAGAACTAGAGGGAGCCCTAAACCAGCTATTAGCCTTTTGTGAGATGCGCGATCTCGAACCAAGCCTTGCGGTCACAACTAGTCTACTGGGATCGGTTAAAACTAGGCCTAAGCACATAAGCGCGCGGCAAATTATTGAACGGACTGCTAGGCACTATCAGATTGGTATGGAGGATATTATGGGGCCTAAACGCGACAAAGACATTGTTGTTCCTCGCCAAGTTGCCATGTATATTTTGCGCAGTGAGTTACATTTGAGTTTTCCAAAAATAGCTCGCGAGTTAGGTCGAAAAGACCATACTACTGCTATACATTCAGTAGAAAAAATTGAAAAAGAGTCGGTTCTTGATAGCGATATAAAGGAAGCAATAATCAAGATAAAGGAGCGACTTTATGTTTAAGTACTGTGGGAAAGCTGTGGTCGGCATGGGTACATCTTTGCTGTTTATGCTCAGGTCTTTTTTTGTAAATCGACCGGCTGTGTTAAACCGCGGGTTTTTACAAGTTTTGTACCGTTACGCATCCCCCGTTTACTACACAGCTAAAAATAGCTTTTTTAATCTGTTTCTCGAGAACTTATACTCACTATACACAGGCCTAATAACTAAGATAACTATTTATATAAATTATATTATTACTAATACCGCGGAGGCTGTGTAAATGAAGCTTCAAGTAACTCAGGAAAATTTGAATAAAGCACTAAACAGCGTAGCTAGAGTAGCTAGTGGCCGTAACACCCTACCAATACTCGCCAATGTACTGATAAAAACAGTTGGTAACCGACTAAGTATTGCCGCAACCAACCTAGATATTGCTATTACCCACTTCATAGGTTCCAAAGTTAGTGAAGAAGGATCGATTACTATTCCAGCTAGATTGGTACAAGATTTTGTGAGTAGTCTACCAAGCGGAATAATCGAGCTAAAACTTGACGAATACAAACTACACTTCACCACAAGTTCATACCAATCAACCATAAACGGGATAGCTTCAGAAGAGTTCCCGGTACTACCCGCCATTAATGGAGGCCAGTCTTGGTCGATAGCTGCACCACTGTTAAAAAAGAAACTGCAACAGGTTATTATTGCCGCCTCAAATGACGAAACTAGGCCAGTGCTAACAGGAGTTTTCTTTCACACCACGGAAAACGGTAAGTTAGTAATAGTAGCTACAGACAGTTATCGCTTAGCTGAAGTAGAGGTAATGCCTACAAAACAAGATATCCAACTTCTAGTGCCGGTATCAGCTATGCAAGAATTACTTAGAGTAATTTCAGACATTGAGGATAATGTTGAGGTTGTCCACGACGACCAACAGGTTTTATTCCGCGCCGGTGACGTAGAATTAGTAGCTCGTTTAATAGAGGGTAAATACCCTAAATACGATTCTCTTATTCCCAAAAAATTTACTACCACGGTTACAACTCAACGCTCTGAACTAGTAAATATCGCTAAAGTGTCGAGCTTATTTGCTAGAGAAAACGCCGGCAGCATAACCATTGAGGTGACCGAGGACAATCAAACACTGAGCATACACTCAATAGCTTCCCAGCTAGGAGAGAATATCGCGAGCCTAAAAGGTGTAGTAAAGGGCTCCGGAACCATCACCCTAAACTCTCGTTATCTACTGGACGCACTACATGTTCTTGCTGGCACCGATGTTAGTTTTTCATTTAACGGTAGGCTCGAACCATCTCTTTTAAAGGATCCAGCCGCAATAGATTACCAGCATGTGATAATGCCACTCAAGAGCTAGAATAGTAGCTAGTGATAACCGACATACATTTACAACATTTTCGTTCTTATACTGATGCCTCTTTTGATTTTAAGCCCGGGGTCAACATAATAGTGGGACCCAACACGAGCGGTAAGACCAATCTATTGGAGGCGGTTTTAATAATTGCGTCAGGGTCTTCCTACAGAGGCGATGGTCAAGAGTTAATAGAGTTTGGTTATAATTTTACGAGAATTGAGGCACACACCCCTAACGGGTCGAGAGTTGTTAAGATTGAACTAGAATCGAATAGGGCTCAGAAGCTGTTTGAAATAAATTCCCAAAAGTTTAAGCGTTTAGGTATGACACGAACCGTGCCGGCAGTAGTATTCCAACCCGATCACCTACGACAACTAATAGGTTCTCCAGAGTCTAGAAGAAACTTTGTGGACGATCTGTTGGCTCAGACTATCACAGGGTTTAGTAAGCTTCGATCAGACTATCGTAGAGCCCTAGCACAGAGGAACACCCTGTTAAGGAATTCATCTAAAACACCAACACCACTGCTTTTTGTCTGGGATGTAAGGCTTAGTTCATTGGGAGGCCAGATAGCCCAACTACGACTTAAATTACTCGATTCCATCAATGCTCAGTTAGGTAAAATATACCAAAGTATCTCAAGCACCAAAGATTCCACAGAACTTTCATATAAAACGTCGTGTGACAGCGGTCAATACGAAACAACACTACTTCGCAAACTTAAAGAAAATGTTGATACCGACCTTCAGCGTGGATTTACGGCTCACGGACCACACCGAGACGACATATTGATTATGTTGGATGGACACCCTATTTCTGAAATAGCTTCAAGAGGTGAGGTACGCAGCTTGCTCTTATCGCTCAAGGTCATTGAAGCCCGTTTGATTGAAGACTCTCGCGGTGTACCCCCGCTACTATTACTAGACGATGTCTTCAGTGAGCTAGATGGTGCAAGGCGACGTTCCCTGACTAAATATCTACAAAACTACCAGACTTTTATAACTACTACCGACGCGGATATTGTTCTGCATCACTTCACAGAAGAGTGTAATGTTATTGCAACTCAGCCTGATTAAAGCGATACCTGTGGCTTTGCTAGGGCGTTGCCCACTAGGTAGTAACTGGTGGATGAATTACTAACAACTGCAGCTTGGGCACCCACTAGACCGACCGGGGCTAGGGTTGATTGGCCGATTGTTTTAGTTGCTCCTCCAACAAAATCCCAGACATAAGTCTTTTTGGTAGTCATGTCGTAACTATACAACTTTGAGCCAGACTTACCGTCGCTGGCCGTATATAGAACCGCACCCGAACTTGACCAAGCCGGTGGCCCAATGATATTGCTCGCAATAGTCTTTTCGGAATGTGTCTGCAAGTTCAGTAAAGACAACTGGTTTGCACCTTTTTGCGTAACTGTAACAACTGCATCCTGGTTGTCGGGCGTTATCGCTAGAACGACCGCGTTACCTGCCAACTGCTGGCTAACAGTACCGTTGGTAGTGAAAAGTACCTTGTTTGAGGGGGTTTGTAGTATGACACCACCATTAGCCACAAAGAAGTCGTTAATCCCTGAGATATTTATAGTACTTTGAGGCGTTAAATTGGCATAACTATAATTTATTAATTCTTCAACACCGGCAACACTAGCTAGAGCCTCGACACCATTACTGGTTGGTTTTGCCAGTATCGTTGTTTGTGGCAATGGTTGATAGGTTTGTGTAGCTACGCTATAGAGCAACCAATAGTCATTCTGAGGATCCAGCCCTGCGTTTTGTAGCTGGTTGTAGAGACTACCGGTGCCAACTTGCTCGTCATGGAATACGACATACTGATCGTCCTGCGATACGGAAATTGTATCGATACCACTGTTTGAGAGACCTACGGATGGTCCTAGTTGACTGGCTGTTCCGGTCGAATAGTTGTATAGCATAAGGGACTGACCGTTTGAGTACACAAAGCTGTTGCTGCCATAACCCTCGACAGCTGAGAGATTGGTCGAGACGAGATAGCCCTGAGATATGTTGTACGTAAGAGGTTTATTTATCAATAAACTACTAGCCAGTACAATAATTAGAATTATAACAACTACAATCATAGCTCTTAGTCTTATGTTTTTCATGGCTGACTTACCTCCAGGACAAATCCTTGTTGACTCAAATATGTGGATACTGCACTAGGAACGTTCGTTAAATCACTCGGAGTAAAGACGGTGCCTGGTCCTAAAACTATCTTCCAGGTGTTGCTAGAGCCGACGTACTCTGCAACCAGCACGGCTGGATCTCCATAATTAGTCTGTACGAAAGCAACTACCCAAGTATTACCGTAGAAATATGCAGTCTGCTGGATGGAAAAACCCTGAGGCAGTAGTCCGGTTAGAGCTGCCTGAACTTGGCTTGTGGCGACTGTACTGGATTGGGGTGCTGTACTTTGCATAGCAACAGAAATGTAGACAGTTTGTCCTTTTTCTAGGTTAAAGCTTGTTGTGAATTGCTGATAATTCGGTTTTATTACAACCAGATTTTCGGCGCCATCAGGTATTTTGTAAGTTGCTCTCAAACTGCTTATCTTTAGTGGCTTACCGTTTATGCTAGCCTCCAAACCTTTAGTGTCAGGTAACGAAAACGAAAGAGTTACATCACCATAGTGATTAGCTAAACTACTAATTATTAGCGAAACTGCACCAATAAATACTACTATAACAACCACTAAGATTATTATTTTGCGCTTAGAGCTCATCGCTAACTACTCCCCGGCCCAGTCCACTGATAGGCGTCATTCCAATAATTTAAGTTACTAGTTACTGTTCCTGTTTGCGTACCTGTCTCATGAGACCCAAAAGTTACTATGATATTGGTGCTTGGGGTATAGGTGTCTACGATTTCGACGTGCTCTTTTAGCGTGACTATATCTCCGGGCTGTACTTGGTCCAGAGGTATTTTTTTCCATAAATTCGATCTGTTTCCCTGCATTTTATAGTCTGAAACTGTCCAATTAAAAGTTTGGTTAAATGCCGCGTCGACCGCGACGCTTACAAGAGCTGAACAGTCGGTGGCACAGGGACTTGGATTACCGCTCAGGCCGTCGGGATCACCATTTACTGGGCCGCCAGTGGGGTGATTGTCTGGAGGGTCTGCGGGATTTGGACAGGCAGCAATAAATTTAGTGTATCCTTCGTGGCCTCCACCATATTCGTACCAGATACCGGCATAAGGCAGTGCTTCACAAAGGATTTTAGGGTTGCCCGTAACAGAAGCGCAGTCCGCACTTGATTCTGTGCCGCCAGTCCCTCCGGTACCACCAGTACCTCCGGTTCCCGTAGAACACGATGTGCTCGTGGTTGTCTGATTAGTTGTAGTAACCGTGTTGGACGTCGGAGAAGGTGTCGAAGAGCCATTAGTGTTAGCATCCGCGGAATAAGCGTTGTAAGCCGCCTGCCCATCATCCGTTCGATCAACAAGGCTTGCCGCTGCCGGGCCACTAATAGGTTTGGTATTAGAGCCCTTGGGTCTTTCGTACTGAAGTTCAAATATCTGTGTGGATGCCGCAATTGTTGAGGTAGCTTTTATACCTGCTACTACCGTCGGGTAACTAGTATTAAGGTCATATAGTAAATACTCTAACTGTCCTTGCAGAGAGGTAGGATCTAAGCCTTGAGACGCATCCCACTGACGCATTTTGGTCAATTGTACACCCGTGAACTGTGCGATACCGTAACCTCCGCCACCACCACCTTCCTCTTTAGTTGGAAGTATATCACCGCCAGTACCATCAGATTCGTACATAAGGTTTCCCACTATCCCAGCTGCTTGAGTTGTACTATACCCGTTATTTACAAAGAAGAGGTAGGAAGTTTCTACGTTATTTCCTACGATGGTGACAGGGCTAGTCGGTGAGGTAGGAGTGGTGGTATCGGTCGTTCCGCCACTAGAACAGTTATCTATCGGTACGGCGTTGGGGTCGTAGAAGGGTGATTCGCCAATGACACTGTTTATGTCACCAGTAGTGAAGTTCTGGCCTTGAGCTAAAGCAACAGAACCCGGAACTAGTATTAGTATTATTCCAAAAAAAGCACCGGCTTTAACCGCTCTGCGCCTTATAAGTTTTTGCCAATGCGAAACAATCTTCAACATAATCAACTCGTTAGGTTTCCCTCTACACCAAGTTGGTCCAGGGTATTGTTGTAGGAATTAGCCAATCGCCATCTAAACACAAGGTTACCAGGATCATTACCATTGGGGCACTCAGGATTACCGTTATAGGTCAAATTACACGGAGCACACTTGCCAGTTGTAAGTTCAACATTACCGTTTGAATCGCGTGTAATATCACCGTTTGATAGCAGGTCGCCCACTTGGTCGGTAGGATCCATTGTTAAGTCTCCTGTTGTAGGGTCGGCTTTATAACCGAAACAGGGTGCATATTCATTTGCAATTGAAACAACCGCTGCCTGGTTATCATCAAGTATTTTCTGGTTCTCAATAGGTAAATAGCTATTATCACTGTCTATTAAGTGTTCCTCGTCTGTCGACCAACCAAACTGGACATTACCGTAGTCGTTGATATCGCTTGGACTTGTTGCCAAAACGGCGCTGGAACCAAAGGAGTCAAATATTTTGGCAACCAAGTTAAAAGGATTAAATAGATGAATAACATCAGGAATAATGTCGGCTAGAGTAGTGGAAATATCCCTAGGATTAAGGGCGCCGTATAAATCCAGCCCGAGTTTTGATGCCAGTGAATCTGGGTTACTGATTGCAAATACCCTTTGATAGGTGCTCTCTTTGTTGAGTTGAGCCAGTTGGTAAGATCTATCCACTTGAGTGTTCTGGGTTGTTTCCGATAACGTCATTGGTCTTCCAAAGGTTGAGACTTGCGATATATTATTGGCCGCGACGTTCCCCCCGGCGTCGGCCTCGTCGGCTAGATCTATTCCTTGAGCGAAGCCGCTATTCATCTGTGAGGCACGCGACATGACAATAATTTTAGCAAGCAAGGTAAAGGCTGAGATCGTAGCGGCGCTTTTAGCGGTATCAAAAACTAGATTGGAGGCTCGCCGAGTGAAAACCCCGGTCTTAGAGATAAGTGAACTAAGCTGACTAAGCAGACCGTTTGTGGCTTCTGTACCAGCCGCGTCGTCTATAACATCCGTAGCAGCAGTGCCGGCAGCGTCTTCAGTCGCTTCCGAACCACCTCCTGAGAAGAATGCCAATACTAAATTAGCTAACGCTAGTCCTGTAGCGCCGTATATATTCGTTAAAGTCGGACAGAACTTATTACCAATAGCGTTTATAGTGTCAGCTACACCACCCGGTATACCGGGAGTGGCATTTAGGAGGGTAAATTCCCCATCCGCCGAAGCCTCAGCGCTTGGCACCGCTAGTGTGTTAGGTGTTTCACCGGAGGAGCGTTGTTCCGGTACAGAGGTTTGAATCTGATCATCACCATTGAGGTCATCATTAGTGGCTCCTACTGCCTCTCCATTGGTCGCGCCAGCCTTCTCTTGGCTTGCTGCTGATTCTACATAATAAAAGGCCCGCTGTTCCTGATCGGTCTGGTTGTCTATAGTAGGGGCGGATTTGTCTAAAGACCCGTCATAAATTATGCAAACGGGCATAGCAATTTTATAAACTGGATTTAGAACACCTACAACTGTACTCAAGGGAGTCGCAGCAAGAGCATTGGAGACGGAGGACTTAACACTCGCTAATACACCCCCATTATTTATAGCTGCTTCAATTTGAGCAGGATCGGTTAGAGCAGATGCTTCGGCCTCGGTTGCGTCCTCATCTGCTTCCTTTATATTGCTTGCCGCGGCATTATCTGGTTGCCCGGCTTTATCAATATCGTCAACCTTCTGTTCTTCTTCTGTCAATCTGGCCTGCTGAGGGCTTTCGGTACTGCTATATTTGCCTACATACCACGCTATCAGGCTAATACCTAGTTCCTGACGGATATCCTTAGCTACTGAGCCTCGAATTATCATACCAACGTCGTTTGCACGCAACGAATCTTCGAGCGCTGGAGCAAAATCTTGGGCGAAATTGACATCATTTTTAAATTTAATTAGATTACCTACGACGGGGATAAATCTGCTCAGACCTTGTGCCTCAATGGGATAAGACTCTCCGCCGAGCTCCACGCTTTGGAGAACTTGTCTACCAGTTATGCTGGGCTCGGAATAGTTAAGCTTAAACCCATTAGTCGATTGTAAATTAGCTATTACTTTGGAAGGCCTATATAGATTAAGTTTGTTGATCAATGCTGATACTCCAGACGTACTAGCCTCGTCCGAGGCATCAATAACTCCGTCCGCTACAAGAGCGTCCTCAACACTGCCTTCACTTTCGGGTATAGCATCAGTAGCTAATTTTTCATCAGTAACACGCATTTGGTTTTCTGCGAATTGTCGAGTAACCCGGGTGAATTGATATGCTGCTATGTGTTCGGCAAGTTGAGGTATTAGTAAGGCTCCCAATAGTCCTATGAGTATTATGACGACCGCTCCGGCGCCCAATCCGCCAAAAATGAGGCCGCCTGTTAATAATTTATTTTTCTTTTTTTGGCTTCCCTGTCCCTTAACTTTAACTACGGCCCTTAGGTCTTCATTTGGCATAGCGGCTTGAGCGCTAGCTATTTGTTTTTGTGATCTTTGGTAGCTGGAGTCGTGGTCGTTGGTATCGGCCCTTAGATCTTTATTAGGAATTGAGCTTTGAGCATCAGATACTTGCCTTGCGGTCGCCTCGTCTTCTCTTCGTTTAAGGTCCCCCAAAGCATCGTCCGTATATCGGCTCTTTGCTCGCTTACCAAACTCTTTCTCAAAACGAGCTGGATCTTTGTGTATATCTTCGTCTAGTCGCTGGTCATCGTAATCGGTTTGGGCCATGCAATTAATGTCCTACTTTTTTAGGTCGGATAAGGTGCTGCACTAGGCGCAGCTTGTCCATTAAAATCTAGTGTCCCCTCTGATTGTCCGTTTATATTTATCTGCTGGGCATTAGGGGAGTTCTGGCCAGGGTTAGTTGTTACCAAACTCATTTCAGTTGGGCTAGCTACAACCTGGATGTGAACGTGATTAGTCCCAGCGAAGAATAGACCTTGTCCCACAGGGAACTGGCTGAGCCTTTTTTTCTCTTCATCAGTGAGCTTAAAAACATCTGTTAGTACATCGATTGCGGTAGGAGATTGTTTAAACAGGAACTGCATTGAAGCGTTAGCGACAACCGCCCTACCCATTCGGCTCCCCATAAAGTCTTCAACATCCTGACTTATGGTGGTTATACCTAGGTTATATTTACGGGCCCTCTTAGCTAGACTGAAAATAAAGTTTGCTGAATCCTCGTACTTCATGAGTTGCCATGCCTCATCGATGATCAAAATTCGTCTTTTTTGGTCGGTCTTGGTTTTATTCCAAATGTAGTTTAGCACTATATACATGGCCACTGGACGCAGTTCGTCTTCTAGATCTCTCACATTAAATACCACCAAGGGATTGTTTATATCTATGTTAGATTGTTGCGAAAAGATCCCGGCAAACGTTCCAGAAGTGTACTTACGTAATCGCTGCGCCAACTGAGGCCCATTTCCACCCATATGCAGTAAGGTATCATAGAGATCGGCTATGGTCGGTGGTGTGCCGGTGTGTGTCAGTGGATCATTGGTAATACCAGCCTTAGCATAGGTTTCGATCAAGGCGGCATCAAGATCAGCTTCTTCGACAGGGTTAAGTGCTGGGGCCATTGTCGCATTACCCTGAACCATTTGGGCTTGTGCTCCTCCCATCATCAATCTCAGTAAACCGTGCAACACTATTAGGTTGCTTCGCAGCGCCGTGTCGGCTTCTTCAGTGTCAATAACTTTAGGTAAGTCGAAAGGATTAATTCTGGTAGCTGAGTTAAGACTTAGCTGAACATATGCTCCAGCAACAGCATCGCACATTTTTTGATACTCATTTTCGGGATCAATAATCATGATTTCAGTACCAAACATCATGCTTCGTAGCGCTTCCAACTTAACGGCAAATGACTTACCGGCACCAGACTTAGCGAAGACCACTGAGTTGCTATTTTCCAAGCTGAACCGGTCAAAGATAACTAGTCCGGAGTTGTGCATATTAATTCCATAAAGGATGCCGTTTTCTTGACTTAGGTTGGCGCTAGTAAACGGGAAGCTAGTGGAGAGGGCTGCGGTATTCATATTACGACGGATTTGGAGTTGGTCAGTGAACTGCGGTATCACACTGTTTAAGCCCTGTTCTTGCTGGGAGGTGGCCGGTTTTGAGTAGACCAGTTGCTGGCCAAGCATTGATTCTACCTTGTGGCTAACGTACTCGAGCTCGTCCATACTGCCGGCATAGATGGTGAAATACAGACCGAAACGAAAAAAGCGCTCTTCGCCCACCTGGAGCTTGTCGCGCATTTCTTCGGCATCAAGTATAGCCACCTGTTTTTGA
>CAJCIR010000048.1 GCA_903970425.1 Chlamydiota bacterium
TTATAAAACAGATGAAATTAATAACGGCTATGATGTTGACGTTGAGCCTTATCCTACCTATGTCCAGCAAATTGTAAGTAGGTATGCCGATAACCCGACTGTCGCATTTTGGGAGCCAGTCAACGAACCTGAAGCTGATCAATGCTCAACTGCACTAGTAAACTACCAGTGCACCGGAACATATTCCTGCAGTGAGACAGCAGCCGAACAAGCTCTAGCTGGGTTTTTCGCAAATATAGACGCTGTAATTCGAGCCAACGATCCAAATCATTTGATAGCTGCCGGTTTTATAGGTGGCGGACAGTGTGGTACTTCTGGGACGGATTACACCAGTGTCATACAAGCTGGTGGGATTAATGTGGCTACCTATCATGACTACGGTAGTGACACTACCCCGTTACCCGGTGATCAATGGAATGGTATGGCGGTCCGAGCCCAGGAAATGGCAGCCATCGGCGTACCGATTATTGTGGAAGAGGCCGGCATTGAAGCATACGATCCACCTCCTAATGGGTGCGTGGATTTGGCAACCCGGGTGACTGAGTTTACGGCCAAAATCACAGCCGCTTTCGCTGCAGGATATGAAGGCTATATGCCATGGAACTGGGACCTTCCATCAGGTAGTACCGCTTGTAACTATGACGTTAATCCAGGCGATCCATTGTTATCGACACTAGGCCTGTATGCCTTTGTAATGCAGCCCCCCAATAACAATACTGGTGGCGGCGGAGGCGGGGGTAGTTCTGGTACAACTACGACCACTTCAGGCAGTGGCACAACTACGACCACTAAATCAACATCGCCAAGCACTACTACGACAACAACCAAGAAGTCGACCGCTACGACAACAACTACACCCTCGTCGGGTAGTTCTGGAACAACCACAACAACACCGACTCCAACGGCTAATTCTCCGCCCACCACGACGACAACCACAACCGCTCCCACCGCCACCGCTACGACAACAACTACCAAGAACCCAGAAACTCTAGATATTAAACCAACTACTCCGGTGGTAAAAGGCAAAGATGTTGCGAATAAACTGGTGACCTTCGGTTTGGTGATGACCGCCTTGGTAATCTTTGGCACTGTGGCCAGCATGGTCTTCCTATATAGAGGAAGGTTCTTGGGCACGTTAGCTCATGAGGCAACCACTTCTCCCTCAACCTACTATCGACTAATACACCGTTCTTAATCGTGTAGTTCTAAGGCTTAATAAACCTCTATAATGCGCTCGGTTAAATGTGATATGCTTGAATTATTGAAAAAGTGACGAGGGTAAAATGCCGGAAAAGAAAAAGCAACAGGATGGCAGAAGGTGGTGGACACTTACCGCAGTATGTACCGCAACGTTCATGTTGCTTCTCGACATCACCATTGTAAATGTCGCGTTGCCATCCATACAAAAAGCCCTACACCCGTCTTTCTCGGATTTACAGTGGGTCATTGATGCCTACTCATTGGCTCTAGCTACAATAGTTTTGAATGCTGGCTCATTGGCCGATCGTTACGGTCGTAGGAAACTGTTTGCCATAGGCGTGTTTATATTCA
Source organism: Chlamydiota bacterium (assembly GCA_903970425.1). GTDB lineage: Bacteria > Patescibacteriota > Saccharimonadia > Saccharimonadales > UBA4665 > CAJCIR01. The sequence goes on from CAJCIR010000048.1 coordinate 1,552, forward strand.
CAGCAGCTTCGGCTGTTTGTGGGGCAGCAACATCACCGTCTATGCTAATTATTTCAAGAGCAGTTCAGGGGATTGGTGGAGGTATAATGTTCGCCACCTCGCTTTCTTTGTTGGCTCAAGATTTTCATGGTAAAGAGCGTGGAATAGCTTTTGGAGTTTGGGGCGCCATTACTGGGGCCGCAGTAGCTATTGGTCCCCTAGCCGGTGGACTGCTAACAACCTACGTTAACTGGCGCTGGATATTCTATGTAAACCTGCCGATCGGCATCATAACCATAGGCATAGCTTATTGGAAACTAAAAGAGTCACGGAATACAGCCGAAACGCGTACTGATTGGCTTGGAGTCGTCTTATTAAGTGGAGCTCTATTCTGTCTAGTTTTCAGCCTAATAAAAGGAAATGTCTGGGGTTGGGGATCAACTAGTATAGTTTCTCTTTTTGGAGCTTCGGTATTATTGCTCGTTCTATTCTTAGGTGTCGAAGTTTACCAAAAACAGCCCGTACTCAAATTATCACTATTTAAGAAACCGTCTTTTACCGGTGCTCAATTAGCAGCAATTGGTATTTCAGCTTCAATTTTCTCATTGTTTTTATACATAACACTATACCTCCAGGATGTTTTGGGTTACTCTCCGCTTCAAGCAGGACTGCGATTTCTGCCTACTACGCTGGTAATGTTTGTGGTAGCTGCTGTTGCCGGTAGACTCACTTCAAAAGTGGGTGGTAAATATATGATCGGTATTGGATTACTGTTGATTGGTATTGGATTACTGCTTGGACACGGCATAACTATTTCTTCACATTGGACTCGACTTTTGTCCACCCTAATTGTCACTGGTTTTGGAGCGGGTATGGTTAACCCATCTCTTGCCAACGTAGCCATTGGTGTTGTTCCGCCTCAAGAGAGTGGTATGGCATCTGGTGTTAATAATACTTTTCGGCAGGTTGGAATCGCTGGTGGTATCGCAGTACTGGGGGCAATTTTCCAGAGTAGTATTAGCCACAGCCTGTCTACCAGTGCCATAGCCTCTCACTTCAGCGCCAGCCAGTTAACACAAGCTTCATCAGCTATCTCTGGTGGTGAATCATCATTGGTTGTTAAAAGCGTTCCAGTTGCCTATCAAAGTAAGGTAGCCGCTATAGCTCACCAGGCTTTCATAACGGGATTTAATGAGATAGTTAGTGTAGCGGCAATCGTCGCACTGGTTGCTGCAGTATTAGCCTTTATCTTGATACGCAAGCGAGATTTAGCTGTTTACGAACACTAAATTATTGTGACTCAAGACAAAAATAATTGGCAAGCGTCTGGTCGCACTAGATTTGTTCGGATAATTAAAAGTTTGGAAGTCACAATGATAATGACAGAGATTAATCCATTGACCAGCGAAACTCTGCGCTTCGCGGTACTATTTGGTGCTCAGGCCGCTTTCCATAATATCGCAATATCGGCTCTAGCCTTCGGAGGCATAACACTTATCTGGGAGGTGGTCGCTGTTATATCTGCTGCAGATTTATTGGATACCAAGACGGCCGAAGAAGTGATTGGGCGGGTTAAGTTTCTAATCGGTAAAGTCGGTCTATCTAAATTGCTCGTAAGAAAAACCAGCCTTTTGACTGATTTTGGTATTACCTTGATCGCTGGTTCACCAGCTACTGTTATTTTGAATCATTGCCAAGACCCAAAGCGCACAGCCCGACAGAACAGAGAGTTAGGTTATATTATGTCCATCGGGGCAGCCGTCATAGCTACCGGTCAAGGAGCAGCGATTGTGGCAGGAATTTGGCACCCAAGCGCCGAAAATATCGCCATCGCTGTAATTGTAATTGCGGCAACCATTGCAACTCTCAAATTTGTACGGAAACGTCTATCCCGGATACGTACCAGTGTTTAACGGCTAAAAAGTATTGGTGTCAAGGATATTAAAAACAGTTATAGGGAACTAATTACTTCGTAGGCTTGTTCCAGATTGGCCACAGTAAAACCTTCCGGCTTCTCTAAGGGACCAGGCAATATTAGGGACCTGTCGATATGAACTTCTACAAAGCCCTCGTGTAGTCCTTGGTTAGGTACATCATCGACTAGGACGCCTCGTTCGTTTGGATGCTTTTCGGCGATATGCTCAGCTTTTCTTCGAAAAACCACATCAAGACCGATTTCGTTCACCTTAATTTGCCCATCTTCATTCCCCGCCAGTCGTCCTAGATAAGGAATAATTTTAGCTCGCTGAAAGCAATCTTCACCGAAGGATAATATACGAGGGTTATATCTGTTTCCGCGCAACTCAGTCATGAAAGGAATACTGTCGTCGAAGAGATAATCAGTACTTCTAACTATGTCGTCGAGCTCGCTCCACATGACATTAGGATCAAGGCCATAGGAGGCAGTATGTTTATCGAATTCATATCCTCCCAATACAGGGTCTACGTGGAAAGTTGCTCCGTCTGCTGCAACTTGCTCCACGGTTACACCACTGTGCCAGGCTATATTTTGCCAAAGATCTGCTGCGAAGTGTTTTGAATTAAATAGAGTTAGGTCGAAATCAACCCGAACGTTTAAATCTTCAGGATTTGTCATCATAATACCTTAACATAACCTTAATAAGATGTCAATAATAGTACGTCAGCTGATAATTTGAGGGCCTCAATAGATGAAAATAAGAACTACACTTATGGTCTTAAGATTCTGTCTTACCGCCATAGGAACTTGCACCATAACCACTTTTTTTGGGAACTGCTGTTGTGGTGCGACCCGGGCCGTGGCCGGTTAGAAAGTGAATTATTGAAGAGAATCCGAGAATAGATACCAAGGTTAGAGCTAATGTTGCCAAAAACTCTTTACGGCTAACATCCTTCCTTAATAGTGCTTGGGCAGGTGTAGCCAATTTATCATTATTTTCTTTTTTTGCATCCATAATGCTTTTGTCTCTAAAGCTGCTACCATTGTCTCAGTCCTGAAGAAATTGTCAACATGCCACAATTATGAACTAAGAGAGTTTAGATTGACGAGCCTGTAGTTTGGGTTAGTTTTTGTTTAGATGATAGTCGGGCCCTGGCCTGCGTCGCTTCAGCTATCCGTTGGGCTTGAATTTGCTCATCTTGTTGGATGAGACTGATTACGTATCCAGGTCTTTTCGGTTTTCGGTTATGCAACCAAACTATGAATAATCCTACCTGATAGGAAACAATAATTGGTCCGGCTATGATTAGTTGGTCAATGATGTTGACAGTTGGTGCCATAAGCATTGAAACCACAAAAGCAATAACAATTACCCAGCGCTCCAAGCCCAATAGTTTTTTGGGATCAAGGGGCTTAATGTGATTTATGATAATCAATAATAATGGAATTTGGAATAACAGGGCCGATCCAGCCAAATAAACCGTTACAAAAGTCATGTATTCGGAAATGGTTAGCAGCGGAGTTATTTGTTTTGTAGTGAATTGGTGGCTCAAGAAATGTAGGGCGAGGGGTAACCCCAGGAAGTAACCGAAGGCAACCCCAAGAGTACCAAGCAGTACCGATATTGCTACATAGCGTCCAGTGGAACGCCTAGTTTCATAATTTAGGATAGGTTTCAAAAAGCCCAGTAGCTCATAGACTAGTAAGGGCAACGTAAATACTATCCCAGCATCGGTACATATACTAAACAGAAAACCTATGCCCCCACCTGGCGAGGTATAAATAAAGTGTTGGCCATTAGTAGGCCGAAGCAGTAAATTTACTATGTGTTGCTGGACAAAATAAGCTAAAGTTCCAAAAAAAAGTACAGATGCAGCTATATGTATAGCTCTAGTGCGTAGTTCTTGAAGGTGTTCAACAAACGGACGTCGTCTATCGAGCGGTTTAAGTTGTTGAGTCCTTACTATCTGCGTTTTCAGTTTTCTTCTTAGCTTCATCTTTCTTGTCACCACCTATGTCACCAGAAATCCCCTTACGAAGCTCGCGCATCGATTCTCCTAATGCACGCGACAATTCAGGGAGTTTCCTTCCCCCAAATAGAAGTAGTAGTATAGCCAAAATTATTACTAATTCTGGAGCCCCCAAGTCTAGGAACGCGAAATGTGAAAACATATGTACACTCTCTCTTGTTACCTTATCATGATAACTGTATCATTGCTTTGTGCGAAAGTAAACAGAGCGGAAAGCACTTCAAGAGGACTATTTAGTTGATAACTTTACTCAGTTACGATGTTACGGTTGCCGACGTGTATGGCGGAGGTCCCTATGGTGGCGGAGTCGATTCATCAAATACCACCAATAGCACAGGCTCTAATCAATCTAGCTCAAATACTTCTACCCCCACTGGCTCTAACAATAGCCCAAGCTCTACAAGCCCTATTTCAAATGTTACTACCCAGACGACTCAAGGCAGCCCAAAACCAAATAGCATTGCCACAACGCAATCCACGGCAGGATTTAA
>CAJCIR010000049.1 GCA_903970425.1 Chlamydiota bacterium
CCTTCCAACTTCTCAATAGCCGTAGCTTGGTAGGGAGCATCGAAGCCTTTTAATATGTTACTCGCAGCGGTAGTCTCTGCGCCAAAGACTAAGAAATTATCCTTAGCAATAAAGGGAACCCCGGCCAAGCGACCCACGGACTTGCCTTGCTTAACTTTATCGTCGATTACTTTTGCCCGCTCGCGTGCACGCTCCTCAGTAGTCCATAGAATAGCATCATATACTTTTTTCTCAGCCATGACGGCTAGTGATTTATCGACTAGAGCAGTTGCGGTTTGCTTACCAGCAGCAACTTCAGCGGCTAACTCGTCAATAGGTAACCAGGTGCTCATGCCAATGTTCGCTTAACTTTTATTAACCCATCCTTCGTATCAGGTACATTCTTGAGCAATTCTGCTTTAGAGATACCGTAGTCAAAAACTACGTCCTCGCGCATAACGTTTGTCAGCCCAGTAACTTGACTAGTCGGTTCAATTGAGTTGACGTCAACTGAGTTAAGCTGAGCAACATATTCGAGAATCTCTGATATCTCTAAGCGAAACTTTTCAATTTCCTCTTCGCTTAAGTGAAGTTGGGCAAGTCTAGCCAACTTTAAAACATCCTCGCGAGTAAGTTTTACCATGTTCTTATAATTATAGCAGAGGTCGTTAAGTGTGTTTAGAGTTTAGATTTGATGTCGTCAATTATGTCGCGTAGTTCGGCAGCCTTCTCGAACTCTAAATTGGCGGCAGCTAGATCCATTTGACCTGTCAGATCCTTTATTAACACCTGGTATTCATCTTTCGGTATTTTCTTCAGATCTAACTTGGCCCGTTTAGCCTCTTCTGGGAGATCTGGTCGCATACCCTTCTCAACGGATCGGATGATTCCTTTGGCGGTAATGTTATGTTCCTTGTTATAGGCTTTTTGAATGTCGCGCCTACGATCTGTCTCATAAATTGTACGCTGCATGCTTCCCGTAATATTGTTGGCATACATGATGACTCGACCATCAATGTGTCGAGCTGCTCTACCAACAGTTTGTATAAGAGCTTGCTCGCTTCTTAGGAAGCCTTCTTTATCAGCATCCATAATTGCAACTAGCGACACTTCCGGTAGATCGAGACCTTCACGCAGTAGGTTAATTCCTACCAAAACATCGTAAACACCGAGGCGTAGATCTCGTAGTATATCGGTCCTATCAAGCGTATCGACGTCACTATGTATATAAGCAACTTTTATCTTTATATTAGCCAGGTATTCACTTAGATCTTCGGCCATTCGCTTAGTGAGAGTCGTGATTAATACGCGTTGGTGTTTTTTAACCCTGTTTTGAATTTCATTGATAAGGTCATCTATCTGGCCTTCGATTGGTCGAATTTCGATTTCTGGATCAATCAGCCCTGTTGGTCTAATAACTTGTTGAGCTGGCGCAGGACTACGTGATAGTTCGTATTCGGCTGGTGTTGCACTAACATAGATTGCCTGATTAACATGGCGCTCAAACTCAGTAAACGTCAGTGGTCGATTATCTAGTGCACTAGGAAGACGAAAACCGTGTTCTACCAAGACTTCTTTTCGAGCCCGGTCGCCATTATACATTCCTCGAAGTTGCGGCATGGTCATGTGCGACTCATCAATAAACATAAGATAATCATCCGGGAAATAGTCCAGTAGAGTGGCTGGCTGTTCGCCGGGTTGTCGATTAGTTAGGTAACGACTGTAATTCTCTATGCCCTTAACAAAGCCAGTTTCTTCCATCATCTCCAAATCAAATTTGGTTCGTTGTTCGAGCCGCTGAGCTTCGAGTAATTTACCTTCAGATTTAAACTTACGAAGTTGCTCTCCTAACTCTTCAGCTATTTTCCCCAGGGCAATCTTCAGTTTTTCGTTAGGAGTTACATAGTGACTGCTAGGAAAAATTGTTAAGTTAGTTGGACGGGACAGGATCTCCCCTGTCAGCGGATCGATCTGAGTCATCTTCTCAATCTCGTCTCCAAAAAACTCGATTCTATAAGCCAGTTCCTCGCTGGCTGGGAATACATCAACAACATCCCCACGAACTCTGAAAGTTCCTCGGTGGAAATCAATATCATTACGCTGATATTGAATATCGTTTAGGTGTCGCATAAACTTATCACGAACTCGGCGCTCGCCAGTCTTAACTCTAATTGATAGCCCCCCGTAATCTTCTACCGAACCAATACCGTAGATACAACTAACACTAGCTACAATGATGACATCCTTGCGACTTAGCAGGGCGTCTGTAGCGGCGTGACGAAGACGATCAATCTCCTCATTTATTTGTGAATCTTTCTCGATAAAAGTATCTGTTCTGGGCATATAGGCCTCAGGCTGATAGTAGTCAAAATAGCTAACGAAGTAATGTACAGCATTGTCTGGAAAGAAACGCTTGAACTCATTGTATAGTTGGGCGGCTAGGGTTTTATTATGACTAAGGACCAGGGTTGGGCGCTGTTGTTGGGCGATTATGTTAGCCATTGTGAAGGTCTTACCCGATCCAGTTACTCCAAGCAATGTTTGCTCGTGGAGGCCATCGTTGAGGCCATCATTAAGCGTAGCAATAGCCGTTGGCTGATCACCTGTCGGTCTATAGTCGCTTCTAATAACAAACTTACTCATCTATTAATTGTAGCAAGGCGATCTCTTATCTATCTAATACAAAAAGATAATCAGCCTTTGTGGCGAGGTGGTGTGTCCGTGTGTAAGTACCAGCTATCATCTCGTCTTAGCTGGTCGTGAATATCTTTGTACTTGATATCGATTAGATCAATTACTCGCTCAACTAACTTCACCGGATCCTCGTCATAAATAACTAGTCCATCTTCGGGTGGTACGAGTATTTCCATTAATGAGGGTATGACATCGGCCGTCCCACCACTGCCGATTAATATGCCGCAGGGTTTGCCAGCTTCCAGTGCTGAAGTAAATTCATGCAAACTTCCAAAACCACCACCAACGGTGATAACGGCGTCACTGGATTGAACTAAGTAAAGATCTCGACCGACATAATGAAGACCGGTGAAATTCACGAAGTCGAAGCAATCGTAAGGCAGACGATATTTACGTAAGTGCTCGCGCAAACTGGCTGCTGGTGAAAAACCAATGCTCATACCACCAGCTTCTTTAGCAGCATAAGCCGCGTGATATGGAAGGCCTACAGTGGCACCGGTGGTCAATATATGCCCAGTGTCCGCAATAGCCTTACCTAGTGACTCGGCAAGTCTATAAGATTTAGCGACTGTCGCTCCATCATGAGCTCCTGATACGCATATCGAATACTTTATAGGTCGATGGTTGGTTGTCGGACTCATTTTCCCACCCTATTCATAATTTATGCACCGGCAAAGTTCATTTCAAAAGTTGGCTCTGGATTATCGTCTACTAGCTGGGCATCGAGCTGCTGGCGAACATTTTCTTCCAGATGTTTTTGTTGTAGATAGCGGATCATTAACTCGCTCCAGGCAGTGTCGCGGAAATACTTTAACAACCTGTCTTCAAAGCCTAGATTGTTTAGTGCGGAGATGGCCACGTCTTTAATATTCAACGACACTACCTCGCTATTTTCATTGAAGGCTAGCCAGTCAGTGCCACGCCAAAATTCTAAGGCTGGTTCAATATTCGCCAATACGTCTTCAATATTAATAAGTTTTAGATCGTCCTGCTGAACATGAGGTTCAAATAGTTCCATGGGATAGTCGTTGTCGAAGCGACTGTAGTAGTTTTGGATCACCCGCCAAGGCAACGGCTGGCCAGCTATTAGAGTCAAATTGCTGACATCACCTTTTGTCGAATCAGCAATTATTGCTCCGAAATTTTGTTTAACTTGTTGCAATTTGCAAAAAGCACTGTGGGTTCTAATTTCGTTAATAGCTTGTAGAGTCATAACGACGGTAGTGATTGTCCCAGCGTTAATGCCTTCTGGTAGAGGCAGTAAAACTATTCCGCCGAGTTCTTTGCAAACCAGTACACTACTTTTTTGTTGAGCGGCAAGAGACTGCGCAAGGGTAGTCCAGTGCTTGGCTTTTAGTGGATTGAAGACCTCTATCTCACGCACCTCAAAATCACTAGGTCCTAGTCGTTTGTAGTCGTCAAAGAAACGTTGTCTCCAGGCATCCGATTCAACTAGATCAGCAACAGTAAAAATTACAGCTGCTGGTTCCCTTTTAAGTAACGAGTCGAGTGAACGATAGCCTAGTCGCTTCAAACTAGCCTTAGGAGGATTCTTTTTAAGCATTCTCTTGGCCACGCTATGCTTGAGAGCAAAGCAAGACTTAGGGATCTGCAAAGCATTAATTGTTTTTACGATGGCTTGAGATATTTGACCGTTGCCGATGCGCTGCTGAAGAGTCTTTTCAAGACGTGTATTGTCACCAATTATCTTCGTTTTTAGAATTTCGTAAAGTTCAGGTGCGGTTGTATCGGCAGGATCAAGGCCAACACCCCGTATCTTAGACTGTGTTTCTTGGAGAACTTCTGTCGACAAGCGAATGTCGACACCAGGTGCACCGCTAGCTCGTTCAAGCTGCTGCAAATTTAATCGGAACCCCGCACCAGGAACTCCTAACAGTTCAGCTAGCATTCTTGACATATCTAGATAGAGGTTACCATAAGCTAGATGCCCTGGTAAAGCTCTTTTAATTCATACGCTCCGGCTTGTACCACTCCGGGGCTTTGCGTAAATACTCATCTATTTCGCGTTCGGTAAGTAAGCCTGCTTGGGCTCCGACTTTTTGCACTACACTCATCGAGTTTATTGGAGCCCACTGTAAGGCTCCTTCAATAGTGTTGCCTTTAACTAAAGCGGCTACGAAAGTACTGGCGAAAGCATCACCCGCTCCAGTCCGCTCATATGGCGGAGCGATATCTGGATATAGCGGCATTTTGAATCGATTTTCTCCATCACTGGCATAGGCACCAGCTGGGCCGTCAGTTATAACAACTATTTTAGGCCCAACAGCATGAAGCTTATTGAATAAGTCGTGTATGTCGTCGTAGTTTCCACCACCAACTTTTACAGCTTCTTCTCGGTTTAATATCAACACTTCAGTGCGTTGGTAGATTCGTTTTAGTCTCTCGACACCAGCATCCATCTGAAATGTCCCAGGCTGAAAAGCTAGCTTAACGCTGTCGTGCTCGTCTAGCCAATCAGAAACTAGGTCGTGATATGGAATCGCATGTTCGCTGATTGAGCTAAAGTACAACCACTTTGGAGTCTCGGCTAGTGTTAGATGGGGCCAACGGTAGTTGTAGTCCTCATGCTTAATAAGTATCGTTCTCTCGCTCTTATACCAAAGCACGTAATGATAGTTACTTTTCTTATCAGCGTTGATTCGTACAAACTCGGTATCCACTTTGTTTTTATGCAAAGCCGCTATCATGTCACGGCCGTGCTGGTCTTCACCAACGTTAGTTACAAAGCTACTTTTTAAACCGAGGCGAGCAACGGCAACAGCAGCGTTAGCGGCATTGCCTACCCCCTCGATAACGTAAGCTTCTTCAAAAGGAACTTTCGTTCCGTACTGAAAAGCTAACCATCGCCCTTTTTCGTTTTCGTAAGTATGTTCGTATTCATCAAATAGTTTGATGAAAGCGTCCGTGACAATATCGCCCACACTAATAACGTCAAATTGATCCATTAGTCTTATTGTGCCATAAGC
>CAJCIR010000050.1 GCA_903970425.1 Chlamydiota bacterium
TTTGGACTGGTTGTTGAACTTGCGCATATTGCTACGACTAGCTGGATGCAAATATTTCTATACGGAGGAGATTCTTTAACGCTACCGATTCTTAGGCAATCTCTCACTCACAAGGAGCACCTTTTGTGGGTTTTTTCTGCCCAACTAAATCTGTTTCCTGAAGGCATAATTTATACGCTAGCCAGTATCACCACAACGTCAATCAGGGCATCAATGGTCATGGTCTCCTTTATAGACATAATTTGTTTTTATTTAATTACCAGATTGATGATAAGGATCATCTCCAATATCTCGGTACGAAAAGAGAAAGTCTCAGCAGTCATATTAACAATTGTTCTATTGGGGTATATGTTATTGGAAACACAGAACTTGAAAGCTATATATGATGATTCCGCGACTTACTTTTTATTTTCCGGTTACTATTCAGGAGTATTGCTGATAGGGCTACTGGAACTCTGCATTATACTCAAACAACTAAAATCAATAAACTACATTAAAAATAGTAAAAATATTTTTTTATCTGCGATAGCAGTTGTTCTTGGCTCGTTGGTAATTGCCTCTGACCCTCTATATGTCGTTCAAATAGCGGTACCGATCCTAGCAGTTTGTTTAGTACTAGCTATCTTAAAAATAATCAACGCCAAAAAAATCGTAATTATAGTATTGCCACAAATACTAGGATTACTGATTGGACTATATTCTCGTTCATTTCTGAGACCTTTTTTTGGACAGAGTATTGGTGATCATCTAAAGGGTAGTCTGCAAATCCGATCTCTAATGGAGGGCTTTGTATCTATGCTAAATACCTTCTCACCATATGCAGCTAGCTGGGAAGTAAGAATACGGATTTATCTAAGCATCATAGTTTTCTTCAGTTTGCTAATCTATGCCCTAGTAAACTTAAACAACAAGTTGAAAGGTAAAAAATACCAAAAAAATCCCCTGAAGTTATTTATCGTATTGTTTGTAGTTATGGAGCCTATAATTGCCTTCCTTGTTTTTCTATTAACGGATTCATTACAAGAAAGATACTTGATAAACTCACTCATTGTGCCGCTTATCGGTTTTCTTATTTTTGTAGACATTAAGTTGTCATCAAAACTTAGGAAGCCATTAGCATATGCTCTAATAGGCGGGGGTGCACTAATCGTTATTTGTGGCTTACTCTCATTACACTCCAGCTTACATTTAGTATCATCAAATTATCCTGAAGAAACTTGCCTAGAGCAGACTCTAAATTATGAGCCAGCATACGGAGTTGGAGATTATAACGTATCAAGATCTTTGGACGTATATAATTCATACGACGAACGGGTTTTGCAAATTCTACCAGACTACCAAATTCTCCTTTGGCTAAACAACCTGGGCGCGTATGAGAATAAAAGTTTTTCCTTTGTTATATTAGAGAAGCCTCAAGAAGTAGCTAACGAGAGAAACTTTGAAAACCTAGTTATACCCACTTCATTAAAACCGAGCATTCAAACACTTGGAAGTGTAGCAAAAATTGTGAATTGCCCAACTTATTACATAATGGAGTTGCAGCCTGGTTCAAAAGCCTACTTAAATCTTAACAACGAAATTGATAGGTCTTTAACCCATGACATTAAACTTAGATTGGACGGAAAGTATTCTCTGGGAAATGACTAGTCGTGCATAATTACGCCTGGCCATACTCCTCCTCTTTACAGATTGTCATTTTTATGATACTATATTTATGTTAAGTAAAAATAAAAAAATGACTTCTTCCTCAACTTCTCATCGCACCCCCTTCCGTGAACTAGAGGGCTACGACATGGTAGTTAGCCCGAGCCTTAGTGCAGGTAATGGTTTCGACTTCCAAAAAGACCAACAAGGCACTAATTCGTTTGCTCACTACGCAATCACAGAACAAGGGAAGAAAGTCGGCACTGCTTCACTGAATTTCATATTAGGCGATAGGGAAGTCGACTTTGATATCGCAGTATCAGAAAAGGGGCGTGATATTGCCGCCACCGCTCTAAGAGGATTAGCCAGCAGTCTTGATGAACGAGGGTTTAGCCTTGTTACTGGTGGCATAATGACTGAGTCAAGGGGTTACTGGGAGCATTTAGCCCAAAGAGGCGATGTGGTAGCGGTAGATGCCTCTGACCCAAAAACGCAGTATAGGGTAGTCCCGGCAGAGCCTTCACTAAGGCAAACACAACCTACTAACCCCAGCGCTTAAATTGACAATCTGTACAACTTATGTTATTATCGTTATATGACACAAGAACAAATACCACACCAGCCAATGCTTATAGATCATGTACCAACACATGAACAAATAGTTGCGGCTAAACAAGCCGAGCCATTAGATCCAGCACATGCAATTCCTCGTGCAGACCTCGATACTATAATGATCGGTGCCGGGTACAGTGTTCCTGATAGGGCCACTTTAGTACAATCAACGGGCAGTCAAACTCCTCTCGAACGTCCAAATCGTTCGAACGGCACTGATCCAGAACCAAACATTGAATCAGAGCTCTACCGTACTCAGACTCCTGAGGAGGCTAGGAAATTACGCGAGCAGTATAAAGCCTTACATCCGGACACTGATATGACTCACTAACAGGACCCTTTAAAATAATCAAAACAAAAATGAACGAAACCATTAATTCTCCGGCTAGAACTGACCCCAGCTTAATTGCTGGAAATTTGACGGCTTCACAGGAGTTATCATTACGGCGCATGGAGCTACTAACTGAAGCATCACATGAGCTTGCTACTGAATTACCTGATTACTTGGGTATGACAGTCTTTGGCTCAACTGCACGGGGCGAGGCGCGTCCTGATAGTGACGTAGATATATTCGCCTTCATTAAGGTAAACCCGGATAGCCCTGCACAACAAAGTAGACATGAGTGGGGTAAGGGTAAAGAAGTTGAAACAGAGACTGGCTCACTGGCGGGCACGGTTAATTTTGCGGGTTATTTGGACATACACGGTCAAGCAATAAGGAAAAGCATACAGTCAAGAGGTATTGCGAAGGTTGGTTTAATTCAACTACCTATAAGCGAGGAAATTATAGATCAAACGACCGACACTTTGCTTAGAGATACTGAAAGGTTTAATGAAACAGGGTCGCTACCGACAGTACCCCGTAACATGCGTGCCCTATTTCATGTACCTATAGATACATCAAACTTAAGGCCATATATAGAGCAGGTTATTAATAAGCTTGAAGCCAGCCCGAATGGTGAAAAAGCTTGGTCGTACGTACGACAAATGGTTAATGGTTTCGAGAGAGGTCGTGATCCTAGTGATCCCGATCTTAGGAACGTGTTGCATCGACATCTACCTACGACACTTCAAGAAGCGCGTAATTATTATTTAGATTCCCAACCTAATAATCTTGAAAGTACGAAATAGGAAAAAAGATGGTTGAAAGACAAGCAGATTACGAATTAGCTCCTACGACAGAAAGATCAGCCGACCGTATAGCAAAAGCACATGGTTATGGGGGTTTTAGTCAATTCGCTCATAGTTTACCTCAAGGAGCTAAAGTGCTAGATGTTGGATCTGGTGCTTCACCTTTTGGAAGAAAAGTTGCTGCTCTAAGGCCTGACATAAGTTGGACCAATTTTGATTATAGTTATCACGATCCTGCAATACTTGAAGATATAAGTCAGGATGCTCCGTCTAATTTACAATATATTGCTGGAGATGCCACGCACTTAGATCAAGTTTTTGAACCAGAATCATTCGACGCAGTTTTTTCATACTGGATGGTTCCTCATCTATCACTTGATGACCCGCAACCGGCTAGAACCGCCGTAAGGTCAATGTTTGATCTAACAAAAAAGGATGGGGTAATTTCAGTTGGTCCCAAGCTGTCGTTTAAAGATAAGACAGCCTTAGCTCCGGGCAAGTCTTACAGAATTGTTAAAGACGATTCTGTTAATGAAGGCAGTTTTGTTGATACGGTAGTAGATTTAACAAAGATGCGTGGAGTATCACGACGTCTTCAAAAGAGAGCCAACGAGATTATTATTCCTACACTAGGTACTACAAGATGGAAAAAGAGGAAAGGCACACTAACATATGTATATCATAGTGGCAGCGGTGACTATGTATACCAATACAGTCCCAAGGGATTACAGACTTTAGGAAAGCTAGCTATAGCACAGTTAGTGAATAGGCCATCTGTAGAGAATGATCCTAAGGAGTCAAGAAGAAAGCTTTCTGGTAATGCAAAGGTTGCTTTGGGTACAGCGGGAGTGTCGTTGGTTAGCATACTAGGTTTACAGGTGACTCATGACCAGGAAAATCGTCCACAGCAGCCAACCATTGAGTTAATAGACCCACTTACATGGCTAGCGACCCCTATAAGTAATGCCATTAATGATGTGGACGGACACCATATACAATATAGAAGTAGGGGGACTCATTCAAACCCCTAACCATTAGCAGAATGCTTGACATAATTACATTTATATGTTAGTTTATAAAGATGATAAATCGGCAGGTAGAGGATAGTGCCTACCCAGCTAACGCTGTTAGGCTACCTCAAGAGCTGTGGATACAACCGGTTAATAATACTAGCGATGTTCTTCGGGATGATCCTGACGAACACATACCTCATACTACGTTTCTATTCAGAGGTGACGCCCAGCTGGAAGACGTCATAGATCTTGGTTTGCAAGCCTATAGAGAGGGTGAAAGTGAGCACCAGTTTAGTGTAGTCTCAGCCGGAAGTAGTGTTGGGGCTGAAGCCTATGGCGTTTTGGCATATTTATCGGCTGTGGCCCCTGATTTAGGTAGGGTTAGTCTTGTTGGCGTTGATATACTACCTAGGCTTAGTGATGCTGCCCAAGCGGCCCAGTATAGAACTACGAGGCCTTTCTTTTCTGATGTAGAGAGAGATCCAGCTGACACCCTACCTCGTTTTGGGTTTGCTCTAGAGCCTTACCGTGATCCGATTATAACTAGTGGTCTATATTCTGTTGATGCTAGTAAAATCCGTGACGCACACGACGTAGAATTCAGGGTAGGAGACTTACGCAACCCTAATCTAGAGATACCCGAAGCCAATCTAATACTTGCTAATAATCTACTCTTTCATCTCTCCCCGGATGCTGCTGAAACAGTCGTACGAAACTTGTTGGTAAGCTAAGAGACAGAGGGATATTAAGTATCGGCAGGGGAAGCAAATACACAGTAATGCAAAGTGACCTTGCGAATAATTATCCGTCTTGGCGTAGAGACTTGGCAGCGACTTTAGAGGCCGAGGGTATTGAACCAGTTCTCTATGAGGGTGACTACTGGGGCATTTCACAAAGAGCGCCATTTGTATTTCGTAAAACCCAAACTCAGTAATTTAGCAGTCTCCGTATCTGTTAGAATTGAGTATAATAGTTATTCAATATTTAAGTATGTAAGTTTAATTGTGACGGCGAATAGTTAGGATACGCTCAATACTAAGTAGTATTCCACCAGCAAATATTCCTATCATGGCGATTAGGAAGCTGTATGAGGAATGAGTTGTGGTGGATGCATTACTTAGCGTAGGGTGGCTAGACTTATCTTGTTTGGAAGTTAAAATTCCCAAAACCTGAGGTTGTGAAGTAGTTGTAGTTACAAGTGAAGCAGAATCAGAAAAAGGTGTGTTTGAGTTTGAATAAAACGTAGCGAATACTGCTGATGGACGGTCCCTAGTTATAGCAGGAGTAACGGTAGAGCCGGAATCCGATACTGGAGACGTAATGGTGGGAGTTGGTGTGGCTGGAGGTGTAGTAACTCCTAGGCTACCGTCCCAGGTTCCAAAAACATTAATAAATAGAATTCCGAACCAGTTAGATAGAGAGAATTCACTTCCTAAAATGTTAGCTAGGTTTACGCTCGAGGAGGCGTTACCAGAGGTAGCGTTCCCAGCAACCATATTTCCGCTAACAGTTGCGTCTCCGGAGTCAGCCGTCACCACAATATTGTTGTTTATAGCCTCAGTTGTATTATTGCTTATGTCTGCACCGCTTGGAACAGGGGTAGTATCGGTGTTCTGAGTGACGCCACCACCAATTGCAGCGGCTGTAGTTCCGGCAGGAGCGTTCATTATGAAGCCAACCCAGGTGCCCAGAACATTTACGAAAACCAAAAGCATGTTGCTGCCGACTACCTGGCTGCCTGTTAGATTGAATATATCAACATTTGTCGTGGCGTTACCAGAGGTAGCGTTCCCGGCAGTGCCATTGTTGGTAACGGTTGCATCCCCAGAGGCAGCTGAAGCAGTTACCTGGTTATCTATATATTGATCAGTGTTATTAACTAAAGTACCCGTATCAGTCTGTTCTTCAAGTGGTGGAGTAGAGCCAGCGGCCGAATTGGCGCCTACCAAACTGTTAACTAACTGATAGGGAAGTAGAATGTTCCCGTCCAGGTTTCCATAGATATTGATCTCGCCAATAAATGATTGTCCAGAGGTAATCATTGAGTTGATTAGGTTAACAATATTAGCCACGCTGTCGGCAGATCCGCTAGTGGCATTGCCTGCGGTTCCATTGTCACTTACATCGGCAGCCCCACTGGTTGAAGCTAGGTCGACACTATTATTAATGGTTCCAGTGTTTGTAGATTGAAATTCTAGATCTGATGGGTCACTAGTAGTAGCGGCAAGGGGCTGGGCGAGTTGGGTAGGATCGATAATCAGATTACCAGAAACGTTACCTGTTATATCGGTATCAAACGTTTCTAATCCGTTTCCGCTTAGACTAGAAGAACTATTTATAGCATTAATAAGATTAGCAATTGTTTGGGCGTCTCCGCTGGTTGCGTTACCTGCGGTCCCATTGTCAGTTACATCCGCGTCTCCAGATTGTGACGTTGAGTCAGTTTGATTATTTACGGTTGCATTGGTTGTTACCGGGTCTCCTGAAGATGGGTCAGGGCTACTCGGTGTGCTCGGTGGATCAGTATCGGTGCCAGTCGTAGGTGTTGATGAGGTATCCGACGACGGGTCACTAGGGTGAGCAGTAGAATCTGTAGTGGTTGTGGAGCTTGTACTGTTATTAGGGCTGGAGGTTGTGGTGGCATCACTGGTATCTGTTGTATCACTGTTTGGAGGCGTGGTAGTAGGGTCGGTAGAGCTACTCGTGTCAGCTGGTTGCGTAGTAGTTGTGTTATTACCGCCCGCGTGCGTTTTACGACCATAAGCAAAGGCCGGAGCCGAATGTATTCCGACCAATAACAGCACTGCAAGAGTTATCACGCTTGTTGCTGCCATCGGTCGGAGTTTATACATCGGTGCAATCCTTTCGTAAGATTGGCTATTTTGAAGATTAATTAGGCTGATTGTTGGAGCAGCTGGAGAGCTTGAAAGATTCCAAGCTCTCCCAATTCGAGCCTTAAACTATCTTAAAATCTATTTACAATCCTAAATAACTTAGGAGTTAGTTACATCTACGCTAATCGTAGTGGTGCTGTCGTTTGAAGCAGAACCAGTTGTTGCTGAACCACCATTGTCGTTGCCCTTAACTGTGGCATTGCCTGAGGTGGCGTTCTGTTCGTTGTTGTTGGTTGCAGTTACTTCAGTGTCGTTGTCTACGGTAGTTGTGTTTGTAGTAACGGTTGTAGTCTTGCCGCCTCCACTTAGCGATGGATCACCTGATACGTCGCTAGAATCACTTGATGTGCTACCTGTTGCGCCTGAGTTTGACACTCCTACGCCGATTGTTGTGGTAGCTGCGTTGCTAGCAGCACCTGTAGATGCTACGGGCGCAGTAGTGCTTGAACCACCATCGCTGTCGTCAGAACCGCCGAGGATAACGTCATTGCTATCGCCGCCACGTCCCCAGCCACCATGTTGGTTGCCGCCCTGAGTCTCTACAGTGGCATTGCCAGTTGTAGCATTCTGAGGGTTATTGTTGGTAGCATCAACACTTGTGTCATTGTCTGTAGTTGTCGTTGTCTTGGTGACAGTCTTCGTTACTGGTTCGCTTGGCTTCCATCCGTGGTTGCCACCAGGGTGTGCACTGGCAAGGCCAGAAAAGCCTCCTACTAGACCGGCTGAAGTTGCCAATGTAGCGGCTATTCTTAATACTTTTAATGTTGCCATATTCCCTCCTTTTGAATTAGTAATTGTCCTCGAGCTGCTCACTCGACTCCAGCTCACGTCCTAAGATGAGCTAAAGTCGGGTACCCAGTTGATTAGTCCTCTTGTGCTCCTTCCACCTCGTTAGACGAACTAGTGGTGGTTGAGGAATTAGAGGTGATCTGTAAGTTGACCGAGCTATTACTAGAGTTATTGCCAGTCGAGCTGTTCTGAATCTTAATGGAGGTAGTACCGTTTCCATTGTTGAGAGTCTCTGTGGTAGTACCGTTGGCAGGAGCGGTAATCGACTGCCCGTTGACTGAAATACTAGTTGAGCTGTTGCTGCTCCCGGCGTTTGTATTTGCAGCCGACGCTGTGGTTTTCTGTGCAACTGGGGGACTATTAATTGAAACTGATTTTTCTAATGCGGGTGTTTGCTTGCTTGAGTTACTCAATGTCTTTGTAGAAGGGTAGAGTGATAGTACGACGAGTACAAAAAGCGATAGCATTAACAGGAGTGTTAGACGACTTACAATTTTTTTGTTTTTATTTGGGTGAAGAGTGTTATTTGAGGTAATATTATCCCTTGAATCGCAGCTTTTGACGTAATCTTTTGGGTCTCTAACTCGACTCATTCACTACATCCTCCCGCGCTATCTGTACTATATTATTTATGCAGATTAGATTTTTTTTGTCAATTAAAATTCTGTCAACATTATGACTTTGCTAGTTTGCACAACATAGTTATTAAACACTAGCGTCTTTGCTATGATTAGGTAGTGACAAAAAATTCAGAAGCCTCTTGGTCTAAAGAACAGGCGATTGCGGAGCTTCATACCTCTTTGGAAGGCCTAAGTGACGAGGAAGCTCGATCACGACTAGCTAGTCATGGGCCAAATACATTTAAGAATAAGTCTAAAAAGACACTTCTAAGCCTACTCTTAGAGCAGCTTCGTAGTTCTCTTATATATTTGTTAGTTATTGCCACGCTACTATCGTTCTTATTAAAAGACTATGGCGACGGCACAGTTATTTTGGTAATCCTTCTTATTAACACTGGACTTGGATTCTATCAGGAGTATCGCTCAGAGAATGCCATTGCCCAACTTCAAAAACTTGTAAGTAGAGAGATACTAGTAAAAAGAGACGGCAAAGAGACGCTAGTAGCCGAACAGCATCTGGTACCTGGTGATTTAGTGATCTTAAGAGAAGGCGATATCGTTCCGGCCGATATAAAGCTAGTCCAAGTTGATGACCTTCGAGTCGATGAATCACAACTCACCGGAGAATCAGTCCCAGTTACAAAGTCCCGTGATGGAGAACTATCACTGGCATATGCCGGGAGTACTATCGAGGAAGGTGAAGGCGAAGGCTTTGTCTATGCCACAGCAACAGATACCAAACTAGGTAAAATTGCTCACTTATCCATTGAAACTAAAAGAGTTACACAATACGAGAAAGAGTTGTCTTCATTCAGCACCTTCTTAGTAAGAGTTACGCTTCTTACTCTCTTCACGGTTTTTGTATTTAAAATACTTATTGTTCACGATAGATCCCAATTAGGTACGTTAGGACTGTTTATCGTCGCTCTATCAATTACCGTAGTGCCTGAGGCTATGCCTGTAATTGCCACGGTTACCTTATCCAGGGGCGCTATGAGGCTAGCTAAGCGACACGTTATAGCCAAAACTCTAACGGCCGTGGAAGACTTGGGCAATATTAATATCTTATGTAGCGACAAGACTGGAACTTTGACCGAGAATAAGCAGACAGTTACAAAGTTAATCTCTGACGACCCTAAGCTATTCCAAAAGTTAGCGGTAGCCTCATTGGAAACGTTAGATGAAAAAAGGAAAAAGTTTCAGAGTTCGTTTGACCAGGCATTTTTGAAATACGTTCCGGAAGATATACAAAGTGAAGCCCAAAGCTTTAAGCGTCTTATGGAGCTTCCATTTGATCCTGCGGCCAGGCGCCGTAGAACTATCTTTTCTGACGGTAAGATTACCTACTTAGTGTCAGAAGGTTCTGTAGAAACCTTGTTGGAGCTTACTCATGATACAAATAAAGCCAAGTACCTAAAGATTATTGCCGAGGACGGTAAAATTGGGTTAAGGCATTTGGGCATAGCCTATAAGAAAGTAAAATTCACCAGTGCTGACGAATTCGACATTGTTAAGCATGAGACTGACATGGTTTTTGCAGGCTTTGTGGCTCTTGAAGACCCGCTTAGACCTACCGCGAAGCACACCATAACTCTAGCCGAGAAACTGGGCATCACTATTAAAATACTGTCTGGCGATAGCCGTGAGGTTACCGAGTATGTCGCTAGAGAGGTTGGCCTTATTACTCAGCATCAGATTGTCTACACAGGGGATGAGATAGAAGCCATGACGGACGAGCGTTTGGGGCAAGTGGCTAAAACTAACCATGCTTTTGCCAAGCTCAACCCGGAGCAGAAGTACCGAATAATAGGAATTCTTAAAAAGCATCATTATGTTGTTGGTTACCAGGGAGACGGAATAAACGACGCTCCAGCTCTCAAGCTAGCCGATGTAGCCATTGCAGTCAGTAATGCTACCGATGTAGCTCAGGAGAGTGCCGATATCTTGTTGCTGCGCAGTGACCTAGGGGTAATTGTTAATGGTATTCAATACGGCAGGTCTATCTTCACCAACATCAATAAATATATTCGCTACACGATGATAGGTAACTTCGGAAACTTCTTTGCACTATCGGCCCTATATCTTATATCAAACTCCACATTGCCACTGCTGCCCATACAGTTGGTTATGACTGGTTTACTTACGGATATACCACTGGTGACTATTGCAACAGATAACGTTGAAACTAAGGATCTACTGACCCCCAATAAATTTAATACACACTCCCTTATGTTTCTGTCAATGTTCCTGGGTTCCATTACGGGGCTGTTTGAAACATTATTCTATGCCATTGTTCGTGATCGACCGACTACTACAGCCCAGACCTCGCTGTTTCTATTCTTAACACTTAGTCAGTTAGTCATAATATTGTCAGTAAGAAATAAGGAGCATTTCTGGAAGGCCGCTAGACTTTCTACCGCGATGATTGCTGCATTCGCCGGAGTCATCTTCGTTACCATAGCGATGGTTTACATAGGCTATACCAAACATTTATTCTCCTTTGGATCTGTGTCACTGGCGACCTTTGGCATAATCATAGGCATGACACTCGTATATCTATATCTATTGGATGTTATGAAGATTTGGTTTTATCAGTCTAAAATAGGGACTAACATACAGTAGCTTTACTATTTGACATGCCTTTGTTTAAACCACGCACCACTTTTGATAAAGCTTTTGAGGTAGGCATAATCCTTAAGGGTTTAGATGGCCTAGCAGAAACATTGGGGGGTATTTTCTTACTTTTTGTTAACCCCGACAAAATAAACCACCTTGCTAAACTCCTTACTCAAAGTGAATTAAATACAAATCCCCACAACTTTATTGCTAGATACATAGTCCATTGGGCAGGGAATCTCACTAAAGCTACGCTTCTGTTTGCCGCCCTATATCTATTACTTCATGGCATTGCCAAGCTCGTTCTGGTTTATGAGATTTTACATAACCGTTTGTGGGCTTACCTTGGTTTAATTATTTTGACTGGCATTTTTATTATCTATCAAGGATATGAAATTATTTATTCGCACTCCATAGCCTTATCATTGTTGACCGTCTTTGATATAGCGGTCCTTTACCTGACGGCTAAAGAATACACAAAACAACGTCGCCCGAACCCAAAATCAACAGATAAAGAGTAATATTATATCTGTTATAATGCCTCCACAAAGCTGCCACCTTAGCTCAGTTGGTAGAGCGGCGCTTTCGTAAAGCGTAGGTCGCCGGTTCGATCCCGGCAGGTGGCTCCAAGAATAGCGGGTATCGTATAGTGGTAATATGTAGCCTTCCCAAGGCTGAGCCGAGAGTTCGATTCTCTCTACCCGCACCATTTTGTCTATTTGATATTATCTACGCGCACAAATGAAGTTCTTAAGCTTATAACTTTATTTACACAATTGCAATAAAAGTATAATATATTTGTTCAATTGTGACTGGGAAGTATTTAATTAACCTAGGGTGGGCCAAGTCTAGACCTGTTAGAAGATCAGGCCTGTATATGGCTGTAACTGTAGCCTTTTTGGTTATTAGCATTTCCATATCCTTGCCGTTCAATAAAATACAGGCTCAAGGCGAAGATTCTTCTAATGGTAGCATAACTATTGTAGCCGTCATTGCACCAGTAAGGTACGTGTTGCTTAATAATTACGATCAAATCCAAGAGATTTTGAGCAATACTCAACAATCCGTAACCCCATTCGTTTATAAGAATTCATTTAACAGCCAGCCAGTGCAACTAACAGCTAACGTACTTAAGCAATATAGCCACATACTTCTGAATAATAAGCTACTCAATAGTTATGGGGTCATATATAAATATCATAATAATTACGATAGTTTAGGCTTAATAGGGCAAGCCAAGGATCTAACGAGAATAGTCAGTTCACAGATACCTTCATTGGGACGCGTGTTGAGTATATAGAGCATCTAAATACTAACCAACCCCCATCATACCCATTAAGAACCCGCCGTTTGGAGGACTCCCAAAAATCCAGTTACCCGTATTTGATATACCAGTAGAACTAAGGGCATACCAAGTGTTAGCTTGAACAGGGTTAGAGTCTTGTATGGATAGGTTTGAAGAACTTGCATTTCCACTAGCGATGCTAAGTGCTGCTGCGTTTCCAGCAGAATCAGAGTTAATCAATACTCGACCGTCACCCATCTGAGCAAATAGACCGTTGATTGTCATAGTTGCACCGTTTGTGGATGATTCGGTAAATGTGTTTTGACCGGG
>CAJCIR010000051.1 GCA_903970425.1 Chlamydiota bacterium
GGTACAACAGGCGGCACGGGTAGCACTGGCGGCACTGGAGACACAGGTAGTACAGGCACCGGCAGTACTGCTCCTCCCAGCAGCGGGACTCAGACCCAGTCCTCGTCGAATCCTACCCATAACTACGTCGCGCCAACCTATTCGTCTCAGACTTATGAAAATTCATATACTCCACAAGGCACCACAACACCCGTATCGGTACCGAACAACTACCCTATAAGTACTAATACGCCGGTTACTATCCAGCCCGCAACAGTTCAGACGCAAGGAGTCAGCGAAGTAGATTATTACCTCAATAAGAAGCTCGTCTACGTGGCTAAAACACCACCCTATGCTTATACACTTAATACGAAGAAACTTCTCGACGGAAAATACAAACTAACTTCTAATACGATTTACACTACTGGCAGATCAAGTACATCTAGTCAGGAAGTATATGTAACTAATCCGCTATCCTTTACACAGGTCTGGCTATTTATAAAACACTACCTGGTTATACCAATAATTGTTATCCTAGCCATCCTAATCGTATGGCAGGTCATAGCGAATCTTAAGAAGCGAATGTTTTGGTATGGCGGCGGCGGTAAGGGTGGAAGCGGTGGATCATCTTCCGGCGACTCCAGAAAAACCCCCTACACCCAACAAGCTGAACCACCTCTCATAAGACCAAACACGGCAATCCAAGTCGAAAGTGTCGAAGAAGAGTCTCCTGCTTCTTAATAGTTTTCTAGCGTACTTACCCGTACGTAATCAGAATCAGGCTTAGCCCAAATGAATAAAGATTGGTCCAACAAAATTCGGCTTTATGGTAACATTGTTGTCCCCTCGGGCATCAGCCTAAGCCTATCAATAGGTTTATCTCTCATAACTTTGTTTATTTATCACTTACACATCTTTTTGAACTACCTAGACGTTCGGGGCAATATTGGTATAGGCAGCTACATTATTAACCATATTAATAAGCTGTTGTCTTTTGTCTTTGGTAACAATAATATAGATAACGTTGTTCTGCTGATTTTTTGGGCGTCAATTGGACTGATAGTCTATTATGTCGCTAGGATAGTTCTAAGAGATCTTGATGAATTTTCATTGGATGTTACTGGCCGCAACAAATTTCTCTGGCCACGTAATTCCCACCCCAATATACTCCAACGTTTTTTTGAGCGCTTTTTATTTAGCTTAGCTACTTCACTGGTCTTGGTAATCTATTGTGCTCATATTCTGAGTTTCTTTTTAAGGGGCAGGGTGCTGACTTTCGGATTCTTGAGTCCTCAAGCCACCCATTGGCTCTACGCACATAGCATTATCAACCAGGCTATCTTTGTAATTAGTGAAATTATTGCCTTACATGTGGTTGTGGTCTTGCTCCGACTTATCTTTATGAGGAGTCGCTTGTTTAGCTAAGTTCCTGGTAGAGGGGAAGGCTGGCATGTATAATTAGGCGTCATGGATCGTAAAACAAACAGGGTGAGATTTAATAGTGTGGACGGTTTTACCAGACCAAGTCCACGAAGAAGACCAGTTAATAGATTAAAAGATTCAAGCCGTACTCCAGTATTCACTGATAATATCCCTAGCATGCCCAAGAAACCACGACTAGATCAGGCCAGAGCATCAAATATACAGCCTCCTTCACTACTAAATACGACAATTCCTGGTACTGCACCACCGCCAAACCTATCTAGGGGACGTGATGGGGGCAAAAAGAAGCTGAGTAGGCTAGTTAAGAGAAGGCTTGCTGCATGTTCTGTGATGCTGGTCTTGTTGCTACTTCTGGGTATAGGAGGCTTCCTAGGAAGTAGACTAGTGGGAACGCTGGATAAGGTCTTCCATGGCAATATCCTAGGTGATATTGGCGCGGCATTTGATGACACCCCACTTAAGGGGGAGAGTAATGGCCGAGTTAATATCCTGCTTGCTGGCGACTCTTCTGATCAAATTGGTCACGGGGGAGCAGATCTAACAGATTCAATCTTGCTTCTTAGCATTGACACTCAAAATCACACAGCTTTCCTATTAAGCATACCTCGAGATTTTTGGGTAGATATCCCTGGTGTTGGTTATGAGAAGATTAATGCTGCTAATGATAATGAGGGTACTAATTTCCCAGGCTATCCACAAAATGGGATGGGGCAGCTGGAACACGTTATAACTACTGACCTAGGAATACCAATCGACTACTATGCACTGTCCGATTACGGTGCCTTTCAAGACGCTGTGAACGCTGTTGGAGGGGTTAGAGTTGATATTCAAAGTCCAGACCCAAGAGGCCTATATGACCCTAATACAAATCTTGATTTACCTAATGGCTGGGTCTCATTAAATGGACAGCAGGCTCTTAATCTAGCAAGGGCTCGTGGTGACGGCTATGGTTCTTATGGATTCCCAGATTCCGACTTCGATCGAACCGAACACCAACGACAGCTATTTACGGCAATTGTCCAAAAGGCCCAGACTTTAGGGTTTTTGGATAACCCTGTAAAAATAAGTGATCTATTTAGTGCTTTTAGTAATAATGTAGAAACCGATTTAAGTCTAGAGAATGTCCTAAGGTTGGTGCAATTAACCAAGGGCGTAAATTTATCGAACATACAATCACATTCATACTGTTCTAGTCTAACAGTCGGTCAAGACGGCTGTACTACTCCAATACTAACTGACTACACTGCTCCGAATGGAGAGGAAGCTATTATACCTAAGGCTGGCATTGGTAATTATGAACAACTGCAGCAGTATTACGATCAACTGATCGCGAATCAAAGCAACCAACAGTAGGCAAGAATAGCCATTACAATTATGTAAATAATATGATATAGTATAAAAATTATGGCAACAGAAGCATTTCCTCTAACAGACTATAGTCATCCAGTAGCTGCTGGTGTTGGCGAACTGATGCCGCACCTGGGGCAGCAGCACAGTGGTGAGCCTTTGCCCGAAGCCCGTTTAAGGGGTATTGTTGAATCTCCTTATCATGATCAGCTTGTAGCCGTTCGGGACGGACGAATCGTCGGTGCCGCAACTATGAGCCTAATACTCGAACCAGGTTTTGAAGCCACAGGCCATCTAGAGGCTTTTGTAACTGATCCAAGACTCGAGGGGCAAGGGATCGATCACCAGCTTTGGAGTGCAATGGAAAAATGGTCCGCTGAACACGGTGCCCAAACTGTCGAATTCAAATCCAAAGAAGGTGAAGACCCGGCATTCTCTTTTTTCAAGGACCAAGGATCTAGAGTTGTTGAGGCTACATCTCTATTTAGACGTGATATCCCACCAGCTATGCTGGGTTCAAAAGACCTAGATATTCACGCGCTTAGCGAATATTCCGAACAAGAGGCAGCCGACCTTGGTAAGCTAATGCACATGCTAGATGAAAATTTCTCAGATGGGCCTGTACCTAGGGAGCGTCTGGAACGGATTTTTAGATCACGTTATCATGATCAAATTATTGCGGTCAGAGACGGCCGCGTTGTCGGAGCCGCAACCATGAGTGTTCTAAAAAGTCCAACCTCGAATGGGGTGGGCTACTTGGGAGCTTTTGTAACGGACGATAGTATAAGAGGACGAGGAGTTGGCAGCCAGGTATGGGAAGATATGGAGAAGTGGACCGCTGCACATGGTCTTGACGCTTTTGAGTTTAAGTCTGAGAACGACCGTACAGATGCACATAGGTTTTACGAGAACCACGGAGCTCCAGCAATAAAAAACGACGGTACTACCTTTTTTGAATACACCATCCCCAAAGCCTCCTGATATAATTAATCGGTAATGGCAGAATACCAAGACTTCATTCGCTCCTCTCTGAGTACTGTATCTACAATTGCAGCCTCAAACTTTGGCCACTCATCAAGCTCTGTAAAAACTGGGGACAATAACCAAGTTTTAACAGAAACGGACCTAGCAGTTGGAAAAAAGTTAATTGAGCTTATCGAAGCCAAATATCCCGGCTACAACATTATTGATGAAGAAGCTGGGGTCATAGATAAAAAATCTGATTATACATGGGTTATCGATCCTATTGATGGAACAAGTAACTTTGCCAACGGAATACCGACATACGGCATACTGCTCGGCCTGTTAAAAGGTAGCGAACCAATAGCCGGGGGACTGGCTTTACCCAGTTTTGGTGAGATATTTTCAGCAGAACGTGGGTTTGGTACTTACAGAGATGATAAACGTGTTCATGTCACCGATGACACGAAGCTATCCAACGCTCTTGTTGCTTATGGGATTGATGGCCACCAGGAAAATCCTGAAATCACCACAAAAGAAATGGACCTTTTAGGAAAAATCGTACTAGCTATCCGCAATCTTCGCACCAGTAACAGCGCATACGACATGGCCTTATTGGCAGAAGGCAAGTACGGGGCATCCTTAAATAGATCAAGTAAGATCTGGGACAATGTTGCACAGCACATTATCATAGAAGAAGCCGGTGGAAAATACACTGATTATGAAGGCAAGCCAATGGACTACTCCAACCCACTGAGCCGAGCCGATCAGAACTTTACGTGGTGCGCCGGCGCACCTGAGCTTCACGCTCAACTCCAAAGTATTATTCACGCCTAAGCTATGGTTAAGTTGGTAGGAATACTAAATGTTACTCCCGATAGTTTTAGTGACGGCGGTAAGTATTTTGGTACCGTTAAAGCGCTGGCTCGGGCTGATAAGCTTTTCAATGACGGTGCTGCGTTAATTGATGTTGGTGCAGAATCGACTCGCCCTGGGGCAGATTTATTAAGTGACGAAGAGGAATGGGATCGTCTATCAAAGCTCTTACCGAGGCTACTTCAAAAATATCCGGGTAAAATATCATTGGACTCTCATCACCCAGAAAATATTAGGAAGGCCTATGCCATAGGGCCAGTTATTGTAAATGACGTTACTGGAATGAATACCCCGGAGATGATCGACGTTGTTGTGCAGTTGCAGGCTAATTGCATAATCAGTCAATTACCCGGAACCGATATCCAATTAGCTCACCAAACAATGCCGATCACAACCATTGAGCAAGTAGTCGAAGATTTGCTAACAAAAGAAGCAATACTTATAGAGAAAGGCTTATCAAAAAATAAGATAGTTCTTGATCCTGGAATTGGCTTCGGCAAAACTCCAGAACTTAATAATCAGTTGTTGGAATTTGCAAAATATGTGCCTGGGCATAAAGTTATGATTGGTTATTCTAGAAAAAGATTCTTGGGCGAAAATCGTATGGAACTGGAGCCAAACCTAGAAGCTGGACGCATTGCTGTTGCCGCTGGTGCAGATTACCTCAGGGTCCATGACGTTGCCGGGCACAAGCAACTACTTGACGGTATAAATTAGTGCGCTTTAAGTAGCGCAAAATCACGGACTAACATGCTACTATTTAGCTATATATTATGGATGATCAAACGCAGCCACAATTTGATTACCAGATTCCTAGTGATCCACAAGGGCAGGACATGGGGGGTACCGGGTACACGGGCCAACCAGGCCTAACCCCAGCAGATGACGGTGGATATAACTTTTCAGCCCCCGCTCAACCTGAACCAACTGCTCAGACTCTCCCTGAACCGCAACTACCACAGCCCGAACAACAAGATCCAATCGCTCAACCACAATACAACTTTGACCCGCCTGAACCCCAGGAAACGCCAGCTTACATGGATAATCCTGTAGCTAACACAGATACAGGGAGTGGATCAGGCCCTGTCTTTACTGGTCTATCTGGTAATGAAATGTACTGTCTAAATTTGGTAGGCTATAAGCCCGGAAACTTGGTGGTTGGTAACAGTGTCTATGCATTAGGTTACATTGGCGGTTTAGCATCGGGGATTCGCACGACCGTAGGTGGTGAAATCCAACAATTTACAAACATGATCTCTGGAGGACGAAAGCTCTCACTGCAACGCTTGGAACAGGAATTGTCGCAAGTTGGTGGAGCAGGAGCCACAGGAGTTACTAGTGAGTTAGTATTTCATCCTGGCCATATTGAATTTCTATCTATCGGCTCATCTATTTTTCGTCAGGATGGTCAAGCGACTGCGGTTGTCACTAGCTCCTCCGATGGACAGGAATTTTACTGTCAAGTTGACGCGGGCTATATGCCCGTCCGTTTTGTTCTTGGCAATATTGCATACTCCATTGGTATTGGTCGGAGTATCTTGGGTGAGTTTAAAGAAATGGTCAAAGGCGAAGTTAAGCAATACAGCAATGTGTTCAACGTGACTCGTAATTCAGCCCTTCAGAGAATAATACAAGAGGCCAAAGATTGTGGAGCCAATAGTGTAGTTGGTATTCGAACAACTATTCTGCCAATTGGTAGTAATGGAGTACAAGAAATGGTAATGATCGGGACAGCATCTACTAACCCACAGGTGGCTGAAATTGCTGAATCGGTCGGTGGTGTAATAACCAGTGATTTAACCGCAGAGGAAATGTGGAATATTACTCGTTTGGGCTACGTTCCCCTGAAGTTAATACTTGGTACTTCAGTCTACTCAATAGGCGTTGCTGGTGGATTCAAAGCTGCACTTAGGGGGTATTTCAAGGGTGAAATAAATACTCTTACCCAGATGATATACGGTGCCCGAGAAGAATCCTTGAAAAAGGTCCAACAGCAAGCTCAGGAAGTAGGAGCTGACGATGTTCTGGGCATCAAGACCTATATTTACCAACTTGGTGGAGATGTTATTGAATTTTTGGCTATCGGTACGGCAGTAAAGAGAGTTAGCGGAGTGGCGCCACATTCTGACCAGATTCCCCCACAAGCCATAATCAGTGACAAGAATACATTTATTAATACAGCAGATACAGCCTTCAATACTACTCTAAATCAATCCTCAGTAGATCACCAAGACAGTAAAAGTGTTGTATAATCTGCTTCTATGCTCCCTTAGCTCAGCGGATTAGAGCGTCTGTCTTCGGAACAGAAGGTCGTAGGTTCGAATCCTACAGGGAGCACCAGTAATTTTACTTCTTCTAACTGCGATTTTATTCGGATGGATTTGACACAATTCGTTAAAAGCACTATTTTGAAAAAAATAAAAGTAATTAGTATAAAACACACGCGTCTGGCCAGTTTTGATTATTTACTAATACCCTCAGTAATAGTACTCGGAGCGTTTACTCTTTCGGCAATTCTTGTTGTAAGGGGTATTAATAAGGAGTCCCCTCAATCTATTAGTCTTAATTCTGCCAATAAACCTAGTACTGCTACTTCTACATCACAACCAACTTCAATTTCAACGCCGTCGAAAGCATCAAGCCAAACAACAACGAACATAGCTACTTCTAACCCATCATCTTCGAAAACTTCAACTCAAACCACTACTACCACTAACAACGAAACACCATCTCCAACTTCAACGACAAACTCTTCAACCAATAGCACACCGGCTACGCCCAATTCGCTTACCCCCAACAACCTGTTCAACCTCTCAGACTTTAACCTAACCCTGCCAGTAGACTCCACAGGAGGTAATGGAGGAACAACCTGTCCAGGTGAAAACGCTGCACAGGTTATCTCCACCACACAGCTTCTAAATGGCTTCTCTGATCCATACTTTGAGCTAAACAGCAGTAACGACCTAGTCTTCACCGCTCCCTCCAATGGAGCCACAACAACTCCTTGTGAAGGCTCAAACCACACCCGCTCAGAACTACACGAATACTACACTGGACCTAATGCTGCCACCAATGGCTGTTGGCTATCTAGCCTTGGTGGTACATTACAAGCCACAGCGGTTATTAATTCTGTTTCTGCTGATTCAGATGAAGCAACCATAGGCCAAATCCATGGCAATGGCAGTGCAGCCTTTGTTCTTCTTATCTACAGACCAGCTCTCAAAGAAATTCTCCTCAACGTCTACAGCGATACCACTGAGACTACTCACAGCGAAACAGTTATACAGAGTAACGTTACACTAGGACAAACTATTAACTACAGCCTATCCTTTATTAACGGCACAATTGGCGCAACGGTTAACGGCAACAGTATATCCCTCACTGCTGGCAGTGCCTGGGACACTTACCCAGTTAGGTTTGCTCTTGGAGCCTACTCAGCAGCACCTAACAGCGGAAACCCTGCAGGAGACCAAACACAAGTAGCCTTTAGTTCGTTTGCGATAAGCCATTAGGAGTTAAGAGACAGGTTGCTTAGTCTGAGTGGTCTTTCTAGT